>JBIKVL010000678.1:0-3464 GCA_044356875.1 Pirellulaceae bacterium
CGTCGGGCGGTGGTTGGTCGAACGGTCCGCAGGGGGCGATCTCCAACCCGGATTTGGCGGCGATCTGGCCGACCAAGACCACTTGGCGTGGAGCGGCCAGCGCGGCGCTTCGCGGCCGCGGCACGTCGTGGGCCCATTCCGGCGCGATCAGCACTTTGACGAACGGCTACCTGCCGCCCAACAGCCGAATTCCTGACGTGGTGATTCACTTCACGGGATTCTTCGCGCCGCGCAGTTATCACCCCGGTGGCGCGATGGTGATGACGGGCGACGGCGCGGTTCGACTGCTCGCCAATTCGATCACGCCCGCGTTGTGCCAAGGTCTGCACAGCGCGAGCGGTGGGGAAGTGTTGAACGGTATTTGAGCGACCTCCGGGCCGTCTGCCGCCTACTCACTCCGGCAGACGGTGCCGAGCTCCCCGCGCTAGGCGACGCCTAGCGCGGGGGGCGTTTTTGTCGTCTTATCATCGCGCGGCATCGGGCCGCTCAAGCCCGCCATGCCATGTCATTTCCTCCAACCCGTTCCGAGCGGTTCGTTTCTTCTAAACCGGCGTGCAATCCATGAGCTCCTTTGAAAAAACGTGGCCCGACTACCGCGCGGTGTGGCGCTGGCACTTTTACGCGGGGCTGTTCTGTTTGCCGTTCGTGATCGTGCTTTCGCTAAGCGGCAGCATCTATCTATTCAAGCCACAAATTGAATCCTGGCTGGAACGGCGGTACAACCGGCTGGAATTCGACGGCGAGCCGCGGGGGCCAGCAGCTCAAGTCGCGGCGGCGCTGCGGGCCTTTCCAGGGGCGAAGCTGCAGTCCTACGAATTGCCTCCCGAGCCGCGGGCGGCGGCCCGTGTCATCGTCCGCGACAACGGCGAATCGCATCGCGTCTACGTTCACCCGCGAACGCTTGAAGTGCTCGGCGCGGTTCGCGAGGACGAACGCTTCATGCGGGCGATCTTTCGTTTGCATGGCGAACTGTGGCTGGGTGAACGCGGCTCCTACCTCGTGGAATTGGCGGCGTCGTGGACGATCGTCATGGTGTTGACAGGACTTGTGCTCTGGTGGCCGCGCCAAAGGTCCGGCATGGCGGGAATCCTGTACCCCCGCATCAACGCCACTGGGCGCGTTTTCTGGCGCGATCTCCATAGCGTCACCGGTTTCTGGATCTCCGCGTTCACACTGGTTCTTTTGTTTTCCGGCTTGCCCTGGTCGAAATTTTGGGGGGAATATTTCAAGGCGGCGCGGCGACTGACCGGCACAGCGGTTGCCAAACAAGACTGGAGCACCGGACGGGAACCGGCCGGTGAACACTCGGGACACCACGCCCCTGGCAAGTCTGGCGAACTCAGCGCGGGCGAGCACAAAGCGGATGAACATAAAACGGGTGAGCACAAAGCGGGCGAACATCAAGCTAGTGAACGGCCGTCGGGTGAACGGGTTGGCAAAGCGAGCCGTGGGGGCGGTAGTGGCGGTCGCGGCAGTTCGGCCCGCGACTTGACGCCCGCCGAACTCGCGGCGCTCGACACCGTCGTGGCGGTCGCTTCCCGGTTGGAGCTTGCGGCGCCGGTCGTGATTGCGCCGCCCGCGAGCGCGGCGACGCATGGCTGGAGCGTGAAATCGATGGCGGCCAACCGACCGCGACGCGAGAACCTCACGATTGACGGAACTTCGGGCGACATTCTGACCCGCGATGGCTTTCGCGACCGCCATTGGATCGACAAGATTGTCGCGGTCGGCATCGCTCTTCATGAAGGCCAATTGTTTGGTTGGCCGAATCAACTGTTGGGACTGGGGACGGCAGCGGGGCTGGTCCTGTTGTCGTCGAGCGGCGCGGTGTTGTGGTGGCGCCGCCGGACGCCGGGGACTCTTGGCGCGCCAACGCCCCACCTCGCTCCGCGTTTCTCACGGGGGCTGGCTTTGGTCGTTGGTTTTCTGGCCATCTATCTGCCATTGTTCGGACTGTCGCTGCTCATGGTGCTCGGACTGGAATGGCTTGTCTTCGGCCGAATCCCCAGCGTGGCCCGCTGGCTCGGCCTTCGCAGTGCCGCACCTTGAAGCGGCGATGAACTTTCTCGGCAGGGCAGGGGAGCGAGGTCAGCGTCGTCAAGTCAGCCAACGTCCGTTACTCGTCGGGGAAGATAGGGAACTGCGGGCCTTCCCAAGGAATCGATCGAAGTTCGCGGTCGCCACCCGCCCAGCCCGGCGTGACCTCGCACGAACCGATTCGGGTTTCGCGGCGTTGGCCGTTTCGAGTTCGAATCAAGCCGGCGCGGCCTGTGAAGATCCAGCCCTCGCCCTGGTGCGTGAAAGACTCGGGATCGAGGAACACGGCGTCGCTTCCAATCGCGTTGCGGACGAGCACCCCGCGGCCGTCGGCGAGCGGGGTGATGGAAGGAGATGGCTCGGTCTTCAACCGCGGATATAAGACAACCGTTACGGTTCCCGGCGTGGACACTGCCAGTTGGATGTGGTCGCCATGGATCGTCGGCTTAGCGCCTGCGGGCCGCGCGAACATCACGTCCAGATCGACATCGTCGGGGCCGCGAAGCGTCACGCCCTGCGGTGTCGGTTCAATCTTGCCGCCGAGAAAGAGGCGCCAAATCGTCGGCACGGATTTGGCGTCGAGCGTGTCGGCCACCACAAAGTAGTTGGGACCTAGCGGATCGGCGTCTTTCGCGAACGCAATCTGCCGTTGCCAACCGCGGCGCGTGCCGCGAACATAGTCCAACGACTCGCCCGCCAGAAACTCGCGGACCGCCATCACCCGTTCCTCATTGAACGTCGCGGGTTTGTCGGGCATGCTGTGCGCCGCGCGGGAATCGGGATTGCGGCGATTTTGGTAGTCGTCTTCCGTGCAGAGCTCTCGTCCTTTGCCCCAGACCGTGATGCTTCCGGAATCATTGAAATAGTGCGAGTGGTTTCGGCCAGCGATCAGGTGCAAGACGGTTTCCCGGTCCGAACCGCTGACATTGCGAAGTAGGACACCTGTTTCCGGGTACACGGTGCTCTTCCACTGCGGCGTTCTAGGGGCGATGCCTACCGGCAGGAAAAACCGCCGATAGCCCATCATGCCAGGGTAATAACTCAGGACGCCAGGCTCGGCGAATTCGCCTTGCTCGCGATGCATCCAAGCCATTTCGGCCGCGAATAACGCATCGCGTTCCCGCCATAGGGCGGCCATGGTGCCGAACATGTTTGTCCGTTCGTTCGCGTAGGTATGGCCGAGCGACGGCAAGCGGCGGAAGTTTTGGCACTTCGAGTCCCTGGGCGTTGAGATGTTCCCAAACCACTCGATCGCCTTCCGCAGATTCGGATGGAACAAATTGCCCTCGTCGGGGACCTTGGCGTTGCGGGCGATCACGAATGCGGCGACCCACTGGTCAAGAATGACCATCGAGTAGTGCGGGCACTCCACCATGCCGCCGTTCGGGTCGACCCAGTCCTGGACTTCCCGCTTCAGCCCCGTAAAG
>JBIKVL010000679.1:0-3458 GCA_044356875.1 Pirellulaceae bacterium
AGACAGCCGCTGGATCAGCAACGAGCAATCGCGCGCGGCGGTTCACGCCCTGCGGGGACGCGTCGACGCGATTCTTGTCGGCCGTGGTACGGTGGAACGTGACGACCCGCTGTTGACGGCCCGTCCGTCCGGCCCCCGCGTTGCGACCCGAATCGTGCTGGACCGACAGGCAAGTTCTCCGACCGACCGGCAGGTGTTTCGCACGCCGCAACTCGCGCCAACCATCCTCGTGGTTGGCTCTGCCGCGCCAGCCGACCGACTGGCCCGATTCCAGGACCTTGGCTGCGAGATTTGGCAATCGACGGCCAGCGACGAAAGCCCTGGCGAACAGCTTCGCGAATGGCTCGCTGAATGCGGTCGACGGCGCTGGACGAATCTCCTGGTGGAAGGCGGCGGACAGGTGCTGGGCGCCTTTCACGACGCGGAACTGCTCGACGAGGTTCACGCCTACGTTGCTCCAAAACTGCTCGGCGGCTCCGCTGCGCCCACGCCGCTCGGTGGCGTAGGCCTTGCGCGTGTCAATGACTCGGCGAAAGCCGTGGCGACCCGCGTTGACCGCTTTGGCGACGACATGCGAATCATCGCGCGGTTCGAACGAACTCGCTAGCCGCAGCCAGGCCGCAGCCAGCTGGACTCTGCAACGGTTTCCAACTTCCGCAGACGCGGCAAATTGAGTCGGCGGAAGCGGCTCGCGCCTTGTGGCGCTGCGTGACAACCAAGTTCCCGCGGCCCTTTCCCTGCTCGCGAGTCGCAAATCCTTCGATTTGGATTCATGGTTTCTTCGCGGGTTCTTCATAAAAGCCCCCTAAACCATGCCGTGTCGAGTTCAGGCTGGTGGATTTCGGAGGGCGATTCATGCGATGCGCCGGGGTGTTGGGTCGATCGTCACTTGGTCGGTCGATCGATCGAAGCGTTCATGTTTTCGTCGCGGTGGCGGCCGTCGCCTTCTGCGGGTGCGGCGGCTCCGAACCGGTCGACTCGATCGACAAACCACTCTTCCCCGCCGCGGGCAAGATCTCCTATCGCGGCAAACCGATTCCCAACGCGCGGGTCACATTTCATCCTGTTGAATCGCTTGGGGCGGGTGGCTTGTCGGCCAACCCGGTTGGTGGTTCCGGCACTGAGTCGACTCCCGCTCCGTTGGTGCGAACGCCGTTCGCCATCGTCAAGGAAGACGGCACCTTCGAACTTTCGACGCTGAAACTAGGAGATGGTGCTCCCGAGGGCGAGTACGCCGTGACCGTGTCGTGGACGGGCGAGAAACCGACAGTTTCCGATTCGGACCTGCCTGAAAAGCTTCCGCCCAAATATCAAAATCCGGCGTTCTCGGGGTTAAAGGTCCGCGTCAAGCAGGGCGAAGCGATCCCCGAGTTGAAGCTCAACTAAAGTTTTTCCAGTCGCGGCGCTTACTGATCCCCAATTGGCGAATTCGACATTGGGGAGGCAATGAATATCTAATTGTCATGAGTTCCTGTTTTTCATAAAGGGGAAGGTTTTGTCTCTACACCACGGTAAACCCCGAGCCGCCGCTCGGGCTGGCTTCACGCTGGTCGAATTGCTGGTTGTGATCGCGATCATCGGCGTCTTGGTGGCGTTGCTCCTGCCGGCGGTGCAAGCGGCCCGCGAGGCGGCTCGCCGCATGAGCTGCTCGAACAACCTGAAGCAGATCGGGTTGGCCATGCACAACTATGAGAGCTCTTTCGGCGTGTTGCCGCCGAGCCGTATCAACGTTTCCACGCCGCTCTTTCAGCAATCCTGGACATCGCTGACATTGCCCTACCTGGAGCAAGGCTCGATCCATTCGGCCTACAACTTCGGCACGCCTTGGTTCGCCCAGATCAACGATCCGCTGACGACGGTTCGGCTGAGCGTGATGATGTGCCCGTCGTCGCCGACGACTCGGGATTTGCCTCCCACCAACCTCTATAGTGGAGTCACCGGTGGCGCGCGGAGCGACCAGCCGCGGTGGGGCTATAGCGACTACGGCTCGATCAATGCGGTACGCAACGCCTTTATCGTGATGAGCGGTCTGCCGTCGATCAACACGAGGGACGCGTTCGGTGGACTGGGACGCGGTCCGGACGGAGTCCCGTTCGCGATGTTTACCGATGGCACCTCGAACACTTTGCTCATTGGCGAAGACGCGGGTCGGCCGAACATGTACGTCGGCCGCCGACGGATGGCGAATCCCCGGAGCGGCAATATCGCTTTCGGGACTCAATTCACCGCCGATGGCTGGGGCTGGGCCGATATCAATGCCGGGTTTAGCGTTGATGGTTCCAACGCGGCCGGATTGCAGAACGATACGACGAGCAGCGGTGGCACCACCATCGTAGGCAACTGCATCATGAACTGCACCAATGATAGCGAGATGTACAGCTTCCATCCCGGTGGCGCTATGTTTGTCGCCGCCGACGGATCGGTCAAGTTCCTCGCCCAAACCATCCCCGGGCGCGTGATGACCGCGTTGATCACCCGCGATCAAGGCGATGTCGTCGGCAACTATTAAGAATCGGTCTTGGATCTAGAAGTGGCGTGGGGGAACGCTAACCACGCTGCGAGCATGAAACAATGGCCGCGGGTGCCGACGGCGTCCGCGGCCTTATTTTTTCCTCTTCGCATTCTCCACTTGAACCGCAATCGCCCATGGCAAGCATCCGCAAGTTCTTTTTCCGCCGGTCCATGTTCTCGCCATGCCTGTTCTTGGCCACAGCGATCTTTCTTACGCTCGTCGCGCCCCAGGGCGCCGGCTGGAGAAGAACCGTTCAAGGCGAGCCCCCGAAAGCTGCCGCCGCAGGGAGTACGCTGCTCGCTCCCGCCGCGAACCGGGTGTCGCTGTTGGCGAGCGGCCAGTTCGCAGGCGATCGCTTGGATGCCTCGGGGCTTTCCGGACAAGTGGAAACCGGCGTGCCGGTCGCATTGCTCGGAGGATTCTCCGGACTGGAATATACGGGCGAAGGCGATCGCTATTGGGCGATCACCGACCGCGGACCGGCGGACGGAGCAGCGACCTATCCATGCCGTTTCCACGAAATCGAGCTCGCGTTGCCGTCGGGCGCAGCGGCGGATCCCAGCGTCGGACCGCTCGCGATCACTCCGAAGCTGATCGCCACGCATCTGCTGCGCGATGCGGCGGGCACGCCGCTCAGCGGGCGGTCCAGCCTGCTACCTAAGAGCGGCGCGGCACGTGGCACACGATTTGATCCCGAGGCGC
Organism: Pirellulaceae bacterium; assembly: GCA_044356875.1. Lineage (GTDB taxonomy): Bacteria > Planctomycetota > Planctomycetia > Pirellulales > Pirellulaceae > CAIXSC01. The sequence goes on from JBIKVL010000679.1 coordinate 3,215, forward strand.
TTCGGTGCCATAAGGACGGCTCGCTGTGGATTTCCGACGAGTACGGCCCGCATATAGCTCGGTTTGACAAGTCCGGCAAGGAACTGGAGCGGCTCGCCGTGCCGGCCAAGTTTTTGGTTGGGCGGCCGGCCGCCGCCCGCGACGATGAAAACACTTTCAACGCCACCGGGCGTCGAGCCAACGGCGGATTCGAAGGGCTCGCCACCACGTTCGCGGGCGATCGCTTGCTCGCGCTCGCCCAACG
>JBIKVL010000680.1:0-3441 GCA_044356875.1 Pirellulaceae bacterium
AACGGGAGGGTGTAGGGGCCGGTTTCGTGATCGATTCGCGTGGTTGGATCGCGACGAACTACCATGTGCTGGCCGACGCGACGGCGGCCCGAGCGCGGTTCAAGAATGGGGCCGCGTATGAAATCGACGGCTATGCCGCCATCGATCCCGAACTTGATTTGGCGATTGTCAGCCTGAAAGAGCCGCCGCGCGAACTCGTGCCGTTGCCGTTGGCGGACGAAGGCGATCCCCGTCGACTCGCCTCGGTGCTCGCCATTGGCCATCCGCAGGGCGTCGAATTTTCGCTCTTCGACGGCAAGGTCAGCCGCGTGTTGGCCACCGCCGAACTGCCGCGCGGCTCGCAGCGGTTCGTCCGGCAACTGATTTCCGGTTCGGCTAACCATCGCTGGATTCAGCACACGGCGAAGCTGTCGGAAGGCAACAGTGGCGGACCGTTGGTGGACATGGCGGGCGCGGTGGTCGGCATCAACACGTGGGTCGACCGCCAAGCCGGTTTCAGCTACTCGCTTCATGTGCGGCACCTCCGGGAGCTGCGGGACGCGGTCGCGGGCCAGGTGGAACCGCTACGTGATTACGCCCGCAAGGAGGCCCGCGTCAACGACCTGTTGACGCAGCTCACCCCGGAACGGATCGACGAATGGCTGGCGGCCGCAGAGTCGATGGGATGGAGCCCCGAATCGGCGCGCGATTACGAGGTGCTGCAACAGTTGGCGTGGGCGGTCACAGCGGTCAAGCTTCCCGACACGCTCGCCGGTGGCCGCTTGGAAGAACGGCTCGATCCGCTGTTGCGAGCGGCCCGCAAAGTCGAACAGCGGCTCGCGGCGTTGAAATGGGACGCGGCGGGCCAAGTGACGCTGATCAATGAATTGTCGCTCGCACAGGTCGCTCGACCGATGGCGGGTGTGTTCCTATTCGGCATCGTTGAGCGAACGGTGGAGGGGGATGCGGGCGAACGCGGCGCCTTGGTAAAGCTCGCGGGCGCCGACCAGATGCTCTTCCTGCCGCTCGATGGCCAGTTGGTCGTGCCGGCGCCCGGTCTTCAATGCCTCATCCTCGGCGTGAACTACGACGGTCATCGCATTCGCTACGGCGACAATCCGTTGAAGTTGATCACCGCGCACGTCATCGCGTCGCGAACGCTGCTTCCCTTGGAGAAGCCATCCGAGTAGCCCGCCGGGGAGTGGTTGCAAGATCCTCGCGGGTCGTGGGCCAGCTCTCTATGGCGCGCCATGCCCGCGCGACTTCGGCCGTCGCTAATTCGGCAAGCACCGTCTGATCGACGGGCTTTCGCAAGTGATACGCGCAGTGCGTCAAGCCAGTCCGTCGATCGACCGAGGAACCAATTCGGTCGAAGGCTCCATGGGATCGGCGGATGATCGAGGTTTTCTGCGCGAGCGACAGGAACATCGCCGGCACGTCTTCGAGCGCCGGGAGTTCCCGCAATTGCCGTACGAGCTCCACCCCCGATTCGTCGTCCACGTAGAGGTCGCAGACGATCAATTGAACGGCGCGTTGGCGGGCGGCGACTCGGGCCGCTTGTCCGCTATGAGCGAACAGCACGCCAAAGCCGGCGGCTTCCAGGGCCCCCACGGTGCGTTGAGCGGCCAGGGTATCGGTGTCGACCACCAGCGCGCTGGCCGCGCGGTCCAACTTCGCCATCTTGTCCCACTCCTCGAAAACCGCCAAGCATCTTCGCTACGCGTTATCGTTAGATCGACCGGAAAAACCGCGCATGTCGAGCAAAATTCCACAACCCGAACCAGGAAGCCGGTTACGTGGTCTTAAGGTCGTTCCTGGCCGGCGAAATGACCTTGCCGCTTCGCGTCGGGCTGGCTAATACCCGTCCTCAGATCGATGCTCCCGGCTGGGAGAAAGGGGTAGTCATGTCAGCTTGCCGCCACGTTCGAAAGGATAGATCCCCAACGGTGGCGAGGCGGCAAATCCGGCTCGATTTCGCGATCCGATTGGTTGGGGTCCTGCCGCTGTTGCTATCTGCACCAGCCATTCTGCCTGCCCAGTCCACTTCGCCAGCCAAAGCCCCCCCTCCAGCGATAGCGCCCCCGCCAGCGATAGCTCCCCCGCCGGCGACGGCAGCCTTGCCAGCCACGCCGCCCTCGATGGCTTCGACCAGTTCAACGCCCTTACCAGGCTCGACGCAGGCGACTAGTCCTCCGCTCAAGGTCAACGCTCCACGCCGCGTCGGCCCGAATCCAACGCGACTTGCGGTCGCCGATGCCTCCACACCACTCGCCACGAAACCAAACCCACCCACCGCGAATCCAATCGGTTCGAACGGCGACGACGCGACAGGCGCCAGCGCGACAGGTGCCAGCGCGACAGGTGCCAGCGCGACAGGCGCCAGCGCGACAGGTGCCAGCGCGACAGGCGCCAGCGCGACAGGCGCCAGCGCGACAGGCGCCAGCGCGAACAGTGTGACGGGAAGCCAGGGAGCCGTGCCGACGCCGGGCGCAATCCCACGGGACCCGGGAGCCGCGAATGGTGGTGCGGGCTCACAGGCCGATGCCGTCGGAGCGGCCGCTACCGCGAAGACGGGGGCCACTCAAGGGGCGAATACGGGGGCTAATACGGGGGCGAGGTCCATCGAGCCAACGGTGCCAGGGGCGATTCCCGCGCCGGCACCGGTGATCGTTCCTTCCACGCCAGAGGCACCGTCGATTGCCGAAAAGGTGTCCCGCTTGCGGCGTTCCATCGAGGCGGATCAGCAGCGGACACGGGAATTACAGGCGGCGATTTTGGACCCGAATGGCGAGTTCGCGCGACGCGAGGAGGAGTTTCGCCGCGCGGACGACGAATTTGAGCAGGCGAAAGCGAGACCGATTCGCCCTGAACCGACCAGCGGAAAGGACTCGCTCGGCGCCGCTCCGCTTTCAAGCCCCGCCGCCAATGGCACTCTCGCGCCGGCGACAAACGCGTCCCCCTCATCCGCCACGCCGTCGACGCCGTCCATGTCGTCGACGCCGTCCACGCTGCCAATGCCGTCCACTTCGCCAGCGCTGCCTGCGTCGCCGACAGCCTCCGCGAGCAAGGCCTCAGCTTCATCAGCTCCGCCCGTGAACGCGCCTGCCGCAGCGTCGGCCTCGGTCGTGGCGCCTCCCACCAACGTGGCCTCGGCGGCTTCCAACACGACTGCGGCGGCCGGCGTAACTGCGGCGGCCGCCGCCGCGGAAGCTCGGCTGGCGGAATTGCGGGAACAGCGCGAGCGTGCGCGGCTGCGGTTTGAAGCGGCGATTGAGGAGCGTCGCACGTCGCAGGAGGCGATCAAGAATCTGGAATTGAAATTGCGGGCGGACCGTGAAGCGTTGGATCGGTTGCTGGGACAGGCCTCGTCGCCGTTGCCCGCCGCCGTTCCCGGGCCGTTGGAAGGCACCGCGCCGCCACCGGTTCTCTTCGCGAACTTGCCGAACGGTTCAAGCCCGCCAA
>JBIKVL010000028.1:0-12222 GCA_044356875.1 Pirellulaceae bacterium
TGGATTTGCCTTTCACGCGAGCGGCGAGCACGTACTTGCCACGCGGCGGGCCCTCGGCCGCCTGCAACGACAGCGAGTTTTCCTGGTTGGCTTGCCAGTTCGCGAACGAAATCGTGCCAGCCGTGACACCGGTCTGCACGAGCGGTTCGAAGTCGACGTCGGCGTCTTTCACCTTCGAGACGGCTCCTGGCATCGGGAACAACAGTTCCTCGATTCCGCCCGTCACCGGATCGTTGGCGTTGAATGGATCCTCGTTTCCAGGCACTTCCGGCCGGATAAACACGAACTGGTTGCTAAAGCCGGACACCTGGACCTTTTTGTACGGATTGAACCGTTGCCAAACGATGTACGCGTCGTAGCCAGAGGGGCCACCTTGGGGCGAGAACCCGCCTTTTTCGCCGGGAACCTCGACGCCAATCGCCTGCCAGAGCTTCGTGACGTCGCCCTTGGGCGGCGGCGGTCCGCCGCCAAACATTTGCGACATCGGGTTTTGCCGCTTCGGTTGGCCGGTGCCAGGAACGAAACGCATCTCGTCAATGACCGGCAGCGGATCCTCGAAAACAGCCGTTGGCTGGCCGCGTTTCACCACGTCGATCAGGTTATCCAGTTCCGCGGGGCCCATGGAGGAAGGCTGAACGACGAGCAGCACGTCATACTTGCCAGGCTCGATCTTGTTCGTCGGGTCCACTTCCTCGACGTCGTATTGTTTCTCCAGTTCCTCGAGAATCGCCGCACGCGGAATGTTTTGGGGTTGGCCGCCCGCGAACGAGAAGCCACCCATCAACTGCGCGTCAGTCCGCACGACGCCAAGCTTTTTCCGAGCCCCCTTCGAGGCGGTGGAGATCGAACGGATCAGCTCATACTCGACGGGGATTCCGTAATCGAAAAACGGCACAACCACTTTTTCCAACCCACAGGTCACGGCCGCGCCGAGGATCACCGGCACGTCCTTGAAGACGCCACGGGCTTGCGTGCGGACCGTTTGCGGGCGGATGCCGAATCGCTTTTCCGCTTGCAGCGCCGCCTCGCTGGTCGGCTCAATGCCGTCGAGAATCCGCACCTGCACCTTGCCGCCCGAAGCGCTTTGGAATTCCTTCAACATCGAGAGCATCTCGACCCGGACCTTCACGTAATCTTCGGGAATCTCGGACCCAATGAAGGCGTCGATCACGACCGACCGCTTCGAGTCCAGGTTCTTCAGGATCCGCCGCGTGTCCGCCGACAGCTTGTTGACTTGGTTTTGGGTCGCGTCGAGCCGCGCGTCGCGATTGCCAAAGAAGACGTTCAAGCCGGCGGCGATCACCACTAACGCGACCGCGCGGACGACAAAGTGGCCGAAGAGCGAGTTGCCGTCCCGACCGCCGGACCAGTGACGCCGGCCAATCATCACCATGCTAACGTACAGTCCCAGCACGGTGACCATCAGGAAGTAAATGGTGGACGAGAGACTCACAATGCCGCGGCCGAAGTCTTCGAACTGGTCGTTGAGGCTCCAGCGGGCGATGCCACGCGCCAACACGCTCGGGAAGAGCACATCCGCGTCCGCCGCGAACGCCAGCGGAGCGTTGAACAAGGCGCCCAAAATGAAACCGACCGTCAGGTTGCTCGTGAGGAACGACGCGACCATGCCCAACGACAGCATCGCGAGTCCCACGAACCAATAACCGAGATAGGTCGAGCACAACAGCCGCGTGTCGAGGTCGCCTTCCGTAAGGGCCGCCAGCACCGCGAAGTGCGAAAACTGCGAGAAGACGAGCGATACGGTGAAAATCGCGCCGGCGGCGAGGAATTTACCGATGACGATGTCGAAGTCCGTGGCCGGCAGCGTCAGCAGCAGTTCATCCGTCCCTTGGCGACGTTCTTCCGCCCAAATGCTCATCGTGATCGCGGGGATGAAAATGAGCAGGATGTAGGGAGCGATTTTGTTCAGTTGGTCGAGGTTGGCCAAGTTCGAATTGAAAAAATCATCCGGGCAGAACGCCGCGAACGAGGTCAACAGCACGAACAGGCACAGGAACGCGTACCCTGTCGGATTGATAAAGTAGCCGACGAAGTTGCGTTTCAGCACCGCGAACGCCGCCCGGCGGGTCACGCCGAGCACCGCGAGTCCGATCGCCACAATCGCAAGGAAAAGCAAGTCCCAAGCCAAGAGATGGAAGGCTTCAATCAGCGTCGCTTTCATGGATTCTTCCCGTGATACGCCGTGCAATGGATGCGACTAGCCAACCGCCGTCCGCCTACCGCCCGTGGCCGCTCGCTACGAGCGGGGCTCGGACGGAAGCAAATCCGTGGCCGACAGCGGTTACACACCCGCAGTGGTAAGTCGATGAAAGGCTTCGTCGAGCCCCGCGTGGTTCGTGTCCAGTTGGTCGACGGTGCCGTCGAATACCTTGCGGCCTTCGTTGATCAAAATCACACGGCTGGCCATCGCCCGCACCTCCTGGAGGATGTGCGTGGACAACAAGATCGTCTTCTGCTGGCCGATCCGGGTCAGAGCGTGACGGACTTCGCGGATCTGATTCGGATCGAGCCCCGCAGTCGGCTCGTCGAGGATCAGCACGTCAGGCTCGTGCAGCAGCGCCTGAGCCATTCCCACGCGTTGCCGATATCCCTTGGACAACTTGCCGATCGCCTTGAACAGCACGCTTTGCAGCATGCAGAGTTCGACGACCGTCTCGATCCGCTCCCGCTTACGCTCCGGCGACATCCCCCGCGCGTCCGCGAAAAACTCGAGCAACGAATAGGGCGTCATATCGGGGTAGAGCGGCCCGTTTTCGGGCAGATAGCCGAGCTTTTCCGCGCCGGCCAACCGATCCGTCGCCATGTTGTGGCCCGCGATCTTGGCCATCCCTTGGGACGGCGCCAGGTAGCCCGTCAGCATCTTCATGGTCGTGCTCTTGCCCGCGCCGTTCGGGCCGAGAAACGCCACGACTTCCCCGCGATTGACCGTGAACGAAATGTCGCGGCAGGCGGCGAAGGGACCGTAGAACTTCGACAGTCCGATCGCTTCGATCATCGGCTCGCCACCCACGCCCCGCGCACTGCTAGGCCCGCTACTACTGGGCCCGCTACTGCCCGGGTTAGTGGCTTCGGCACCGCCGCCCGCGTCGCCGCGAGCACCCTTCGTTGATTTTTGCTTGGCGTTCATTGTCGTGTTCCTCTCCAGCGTTTCCGCCAAAATGGCAGCCCCACGCCGCATTCGGCCCAGCGTGCAAATCGCGCACCAGTCGCCCGCACCTGTCGTGACGCGGCATTAGAACAACGCCACCCCAAGGCGGCAAGTCCCGAGATCGAGCGAGGATAGGGACGGTGCGACGGCTTAACCAATGCGGGCTGACGCGTTTCACCGTGACTGCCAGTTGGCACTTCACCCGTCGCGAAAAGATGTGAAACAGCGTGAAACGACGGCATTCGCGGTGGCGGCAAGTTATTGCCGCAGGGAGTCTGCGGGTAGCTCACTAGCCGTGGAATCGAGACGCGGTGGTTGCGAGACTACTGGCGGGCTGAGCGGACTCCACATCCACCTCGGCCTTGCCGGTCTCTCGACCTGATTTATACTTCTCTATCCGGGCGTGCGAGCTGGATTGGCTTCAGCCTTTGGCGGACGGCGACCGGCCGGGAGTTAGCCGAAGGGGCACGCGATGGAAACTGGGCGCCGCCTGCGTGTAGGAGCAGTCTCCTACTTGAATACGCGACCGCTGGTTTATGGCCTAGCGGAACACGCTCCGGACATCGACCTGATGTTCGACCTGCCAAGTCGCCTTGCGGATCGCCTGGCGACCAGCCAACTGGACGTGGCACTCATCCCGTGCATCGAGTACTTCCAGGATCCGGCGTACTCGATCGTCTCCGACGCCTGCATTGCCTGTCGCGGTCCCGTGTTGAGCGTCAAGCTGTACGCCCGCGTGCCGCTCCCGAACATCAAGACGTTGGCGCTCGACGAAGGCTCGCGGACCAGCGCCTCACTGCTGCGAATCCTGCTCCGCGAACGGTTCAACCTCCGTCCGCGGCTGGAGCGGCTACCGATCGGTTCTGGCGTATCGGATAGCCGCGCGGACGCGATCCTGCTGATTGGCGATCGCGCCATGCATCCACCCCGCGAGAAGTTTGTCGCCGAGTGGGATCTGGGAGAGGAATGGACGCGGTGGTCGGGACTGCCATTCGTCTTCGCCATGTGGGTCGCTCGGCCGGACGTCGAGTGCGACCGGTTGGAAGCGGTGCTGGCGGAAGCCAGAGACGCTGGTGTTCGGGAGATGGAACAGGTCGCTCGCGAATCGGCGATCGACTCCGGCCTACCTGAATCACTGTGCCTGAGCTACTTCCGCGATAACCTGTACTTCTATCTGGGAGACCGCGAGCGAAGGGGACTCGAACTGTTCCGACAGCACGCCGTCGCCTTGGGGCTGGCCCCACCCGACCGTCCCCGCCCGCGGGCCCTGGCCTCGAACTGACTGGTCTCGAACTGACTGGCCTCGAACTGACTGGCTTAGCTTACGTGGATTGGGATTCTTATGATGGCCCAGCGGGACGCGACGGTGTCGAGCATTTTGGACAAGGCGGTCGCGGGCGAACGTCTGTCCCCGGACGACGGTGTGGCGTTGATGAGGTCGCGGGACTTGGCGGCCCTGGGGCGGGCGGCGGACGCCGTGACGCGGCGGATGCATCCTGAACCGGTCCGCACTTATAACATCGATCGCAATATCAACTACACGAATGTCTGCACGGCCGTCTGCGACTTTTGCGCGTTCTACCGTAAGCCGAAGGACCCTGAGGGCTACGTGCTGCCGCGCGCCGAGCTGCTCCAGAAGATCGAGGAGACAGTGGCGCTCGGCGGCGACCAAATCCTCATGCAGGGCGGTCTGCATCCCGAGTTCAAGCTCGAGTGGTACGAAGAGCTTTTAGGCGACATCAAGAGTCGCTTTCCGCAAGTGAACGTGCATGGGTTCAGTCCGCCGGAACTGCATCATTTCACGAAGGTCAGCAAGCTGCCGATTCGCGTGGTGCTGGAACGGCTGAAGGCGGCGGGGCTCGGTAGCATCCCCGGTGGCGGCGCGGAGATTCTGGTCGATCGCGTGCGGACGGCGATCACCCGCGGCAAGGTGATGACCGACGATTGGCTCAACGTCATGCGAGTCTGGCATGAATTGGGCGGGAAGAGCAGCGTGACAATGATGTTCGGCCACGTTGAAACTTTGGAGGAACGCGTCGAGCACCTCGAGCGGGTACGGCAGGTGCAAGACGAGACGGGCGGGTTCACGGCTTACATTTGTTGGACGTTTCAGCCCGAGCACACGGATTTAGCGCATCTTCCACCCGCGAGCTCGTTCGAGTACCTGCGAACGCAAGCCATTTCGCGGCTCTATCTCGACAATATCCCCAACATCCAGTCGAGTTGGGTGACGCAGGGGCTCAAGATTGGCCAACTGGCGTTACTGTTCGGTGCCAACGACATGGGCAGTCTGATGATCGAGGAAAATGTCGTGGCCGAAGCGGGCACGGTGCATTTCCTCACGCTCGACCAAATCCGCTCCTCGATCGAGGAACTGGGCTACACGCCCCGGCAGCGGAACGTGTTTTACGACCTGATGGACACTGCGCACGAACAGCGGGCGGTGGACGCCAACCGCCGTCGAATCAATGCCGCATTACCAGTACTGGACACGGCGCAAGCCGGATAACGCGTTCGGCGACCGAGCCGATCAGGAGCCGCCGGATACCGGTTCTGCCGTGGGATGGGAGCACGATCAGGTCCGCGTGCAAGCGTTCGGCGAAGGCGGCGATTTCTTGGCCGGGATCGCCGATGAAGACGTGGCACTTGAGCGCGGGTAGACCGGCTTCGGTGAGCCGTTTCGCGAGCTCCATCAGTGCCGCTTCCCGCCGTTTGCCACTCTCGTACGCCTCCCACAGCAAGATCGGCTCGGCGGGCGAGAGTTCCGCGAGCACATGGATGACGTGGACTCCTCCGGGACTGGCGGCGATTTCCAACGCGGTGGAAACGGCCGCCAACGATTCAGGAGAGAAGTCGACCGGCACAAGCACGGTTTGCTGAGGACCCCAGGGCATTGGCTCAGTCTCCCACGGCGACAGGTCGGAGGGCACGGGCGGGCGAACCGGCAACCTTGGGCGCGAGTTGTTCGGCGAGCGGCGCGGGGGCGCGGGCCATCCGCACTTGGCGGACATATTTGTGGCAATTGACGCACTTCATCGTGACATCGACATAGGCGAGCGCCGCGCCTTCCAGGTTTTTCTTTTTGGCGGCTTCCGCCAGCGCGTCGGCGCTGCGGCGGAATTCCGTGCTGCGGTCCCGGTATTCGGCCGTTTGCAGGACTTGCCAAGTCGCGGCTTGGCTGAGCAGGCTCAAGTCCTGAGCGTTCTTCGCGATCTGGTCAAAGTTCTCCGTCGCGAGACCTTCGAGCACTTTTTGCGAGTGAACCAGTTTCGCCCGCATGAACTCGCTGACCTTGTTCGGTTCTTGAGCCGACACGCGGTTCGCGGCTGGCATGGCGGCGAATGGCATGGCGGCGAATGGCACGATAAGCGTGACGATCGCCAGAGCCGTGGCGACCATCGCCAGACGGCGCCCGGTCGAATGAAAGCGGCTAGTCATCGGAGGAACTCCTTGAGGGGCGGGGAAAAACGGACCAAGGCGACACGTTAGACGGTCGCCGGCGCCGTGGCGGGCGCGGGTTGCTTCACGGTGAGTACCGGGCAGGTAGCGCGCCGCACAATCGCCTCGGCTACGCTGCCCATGAGCAGCCGCGTCAAGCCAGTCCGGCCGTGCGTGCCGATCACGATGATGTCGACACCTTCCTGCTCGGCGGTCCGGATAATCGCCTCGGCGGGGTCGCCGGCGAGCAAGTGGTGTTCGAACGCGACACGCGGGTCCCGCGGCTTCACGTCCGCCAGCAGCCGCTTCAATTCCTGGGTGTTCGGTTCCGGAACGCTGTAGAGGAATTCGGCGCTGCCTGTGGCGAGCGGAATCTCTTCGACATGCACGATGAGCAAGGTCGCACCCGAGTCGCGAGCGAGGGCGGTGGCCATGGTCAGCGCCGCGTCGCTGCACGACGAAAAGTCGGTCGAAACGAGGATTTTTTTGAAGTTCATCGCCACGCCTCCTGGTTTGATGGGGCGGTCCGCAAGGAGCCCCGAGCCGAGTTTTTCCCGCCAGCGTGCCTGTCGCTGTTCGAGTCGATCGCGGGGAAGGTCGATCGCGGGGGAGAGTTTAGAGCAAGTGGCGCGCCGTGGCGCTATGGCGAACGGTTTTTTTAGACCGTGCCGTTCGTGAGGGCGACGGGGCCATTGGCAGGCCTCCGCGCCGTGAATGCGCGCCCATCCCCCATGGTGCCGCTGCGCACTTACGCGCGCTACCTTCGGATCGATTGGTCAAAGCCGCACAGGGCGCGGCTCGTGGCTAGCCCTCGGATTTGGTACGCTGAGCATCTACCCAGTGCCTTCCGACCTGCGGTACGCTATTTGCGGAATCCGTGACCAGCCGATGGCGGCACGCGGGTGGCAGTAAAACATTCGACTGCGAAACATTCGACTGCGAAACATTCGACTGCGAAACATTCGACTGCGAAACATTCGACTGCGAAACATTCGGCAGTGAGATTTTCGGGACTGCGATCAAAGGCACATGGAGAAGGAGTCAACCGATGATCCGACGCATACTCTTGGGCCTGGGCGGTTCGGAAGCGGTCCGCGCCGAGATTCAGTACGGTGTGGAACTGGCGGAACGATACAACGCCGAATTGACCGGCGTGACAGTCGTCGCGGTGGACAAAATGGATTGGGTCGGCCCGGTGCCGCTCGGCGCTGGCGATTCGGCCCGCGAGTTGCGCGAGACTCGCAAACGCGAGGCGCATGCGCATCTCGAACGGTCGGTCGACTGGTTTTTGCAAGCGGCCCGCGAGGCTTCGGTGCGTCATCGGTTGAAACGCGAAGAGCGGCACGACGCATTCGACCTCCTCAATTCGGAGGCTCGATACCACGATCTGACCATTTGCGGCTTGCGGGGCGTGTTCGAATCGGGACTGGTGGGCGAGTCGCAGAGCGAAACGGGCGAGATTCTCGCTCGGTTGCTAGCCAGCGGCGTGCGGCCGCTTTTGGCCGTGCCGAGCGCCTACCGGCCGATTCGCCGTGCGATGATCTGCTATAGCGGCTCGATGGAGTCGGCGGAAACGATGCGTCAGTTTCTGCAGGCCAGTCCGTTCCGGGGCGCAACGCTGCGCGTGGTGGTGTTCAATCATACGGCGGAGAAGGCGGCACGGTTGCTGGCGAGCGCCGAAGAGTATTGCCGGGCGCACGGTTGCAGTCCGGAAATGATCCATGTGCCGGGTTCGCCCAAGGACCAGATTCTGCCAGTCGCCGCCGACTGGGGAGCGGATATGCTGGTGATGGGGAACAGCGCGAAAAACTTCCTCTTGCGACGCGTGCTCGGCGAGACCGCGTTGCATGTGATGCAGCACGCGAAGCTGCCGCTTTTCTTGTCGCAATAACCGCACCGCAGCCTTCGTCCGACGAGGAGTCCCACTATGATCCCGTGCAAAACCATCCTGTTGGCCATCGACACCGGGCGGTTGTCCGTGCCGGTCATTGAGCGGGCCGCGCGGCTCGCCGAACTCAACCAAGCCCAACTGCTGATCGCCGACGGCCTCCCGCAGCTCAACTGGGCCCAAAAGCTTTCATGGACTGATTCGGAGCACGTCCACGAGTTATTGCTCCGCGAAAAGACCGCGCGGCTGAAGAAACTGGCCGCTTCGCTCCGCCGCCGCAAACTGAACGTCCGCTACCGGGTGCTCGTCGGCCGCACTTCCGAGGAACTGATCCGCCAAGTCCTGCGCAGCAAATGCGACCTGTTGATTCGCGAAACGAAAGGCCAACACAGCCTCCGGGCGGGGCTGTTCGGTTCGACCGCGATGGAACTGTTGCGGGCCTGTCCCTGTCCCGTTTGGCTGGTCAACACGGCCCACGAGGGCCCGGTGCGACGGATCGTCGCGGCGGTCGACACCAATCCCGAGAAGGCGATGCATCCGGAACTGGACGAGTCGATCGTGCGGACCGCCATGTCGCTCGCCACCACCTTCGAAGCGCAGTTGGATCTACTGCATGTGTGGAGCGTCTATGGCGAGCGGATGGTGCGCGACTACATGAAGTCGCACGAGTTCGAAGAGCTGCAGGGGATGATGCATCGTGAGCACGGCGAATGCCTGAAAAAACTGGCGGAGCGCACCGGTTTCGCGGGTGGCACGGAACGCACGCATCTCGTTCGCGGCGACGCTACGCTCGAAATTCCCAAATTCGTGTCGGAACACGACACCGATCTGCTTGTCATGGGCACGCTCGCCCGCACCGGCGTGTCGGGGTTCCTGATGGGCAATACCTCGGAACTTGTATTGAACCAGGTCAACTGCTCAGTCTTGGCGCTCAAGCCGCCCGGTTTCGTCTGCCCGGTGAAGCTGCGGCCGAAGTCGGCTGACGCGGAACCGGAAGTCGAGGAGTTGCCCGAGCCGCTGCCTCAGCCTCCCGTTCCCTAAGGGGTCCGGCGGCCAGCGCCCGAGAGCCTTACACGAAGTTGCCGCAATTCGGCGACTCGTGGGTCTTTGGGGTTTAGCAGTTCGATCATCGCCGCGATGAATTCCAACTGCCTGATCGACGAATCGATCGCTCGGGGAGCCGCGTCGAAATACTCCCAACATTCGATATACAACGCGGCCAGTTTCTCGGCGAAAGGCGTGGCGGATCGAGCGGTCGGTGGGGCGGCGGGATCGCCCGACGCAGCCAATGCCCGGTACAACGCCCGATCCACTTCGGCGATCGCGTCCCAAAAATTGTCGGCGGTCCGGGAAAACGCCGCTGCGGCTCCTGCATTCCCAGTGGCGGGCTGCGGCGGGGATTCATCCGCGAGTAGCCAATGGTTTTCAACTGGGTTAGGTGTTTGGCCGAGGATGATCCGTATCGCGACGGCGTTACTTAAGTAGTAGTCATTGCGGGGCCGATTCGCTTTCGCCGCATTAATGTGTTCCAGATTCGCCGCCTCGGTATAGTCCGCACAGGATTGAGTGAGCGCAGCCCGCACCCGCTTCAATCTTGCCTTCTTCCCATTCCTTTCTCGCGACTTGGCCCTGGCCGCGTCTTTGTCCTTGGCCGCGTCCTTCGCCATGGCCTTGTACTTGGCCGTGGCCTGGTCCTCGACCTCGGGTTTCGCGTTGAACGTGGCTTGTGCTTTCCAAGCGGCGCCGCGGAGCGCCAACCGTTCCGGCGTTTTGCCGAGCTGGCAGAGGATGTTGAGCCTCGAAAGGGCACTCTCGATCAGAGTGGCATTCTTTGTCGCCACGCCTTGACGCGTTTCACAATTCGCCAACAGTTCCACCGTTCTGAAGGTCAGATCGCCACCGACGTTGGTGTCGTCTTCCGTCGATGCCGCCGCGCATGCTCGCCGTAAAAAGTCGATCGCCTCGGGGAATCTCCCCAACTCCGAGTAGGCGCGGCCAAAAGCCCCGAGAACGTCGATTCGCTCACGCCATTCTCGAGGACAGGCTCCGACCAGCGCGTCCAGCATGGCGTCGGGAGACTCGACCGCGATGTTGAGCCGGCGGAGCGATTCTTCCTCGTCAATCCGCCCTGAAATCGCGATCTGACGGAGACGCTCGAGCAGTTGCTGCGGCGTGGATAGCTCCGTAGGCGAAACCGATACATGGTGTCGGGCGCCGCCGGCAATGCGCGCCGCGCCAGTCGCGACCACCGCTCGTGAGCCGCCGCCGCCAGCGGCGCGGGCCCGCAGTCGGTAGTCCGGATCGCCATAAGCTTGGTACGCGGCCCATGTATTCGACTCGCGCGCAGCCCCCCAAACAGCGCGCCGCGCTTCCTTCACCGCGTCGCCAAACGGCTCGCCTGCCAGCATGAGCTTGTAGAATTCTTCAGCGAACATTTTGGCGAGATCGTCGCGAACGGCCCAGCCAGCGGCGATAATCGCCTTGACTCCCATTTTGATGAGCTCTTCCGCCAAACTGGACGCCAGTTTGCTGTACTCGAATTGACGTTCCCGCCGCGTCTCGCCGTCCAGGCCCGCCAGATGGCAACAGTTCAAAAAGACCAGTTCCGGCGTCTGCGGAAGTTGGCGTATCTCCTCCGCTGTTAGGAATTGGTCGCCATTGAGCAACATGCCGTAGCGGGCGGGCTGCGCGGCGTTGTCGCGGGCGAAATAGCCATGGCCCGCCAAATGCAGCACACGATAGGGCCGACGCATCAACCCCACAAAGACCTGATGCGCTTCAGCCCGCTGCGTATAGCGATCCTCGACGGCGAATCCATGGTTGCTGAGCAACGCGGCGACTTCCTCCGCTTCGTGTTGAGCGCCCACGAGGGACGGAAGGTCGCTGCCGGTGATCGGATTGCCGACCACATAGGCGTCATGGCGCACGGCCATTCTGTTCGCCGAATGCTCCACGGTGGTGATCAACTGTCGCACCAGTCCAATCCGCGTCGCTAGCGGAGCGTCGTCCAATACCAACATTTCCCAGGGAATCTTCGCGGTTTCCCCATCCAGGACCAGCACCAGTCGGTCGAGTTGCGCGATACTGTCTTTCAGGTCGTTGGGAATCAGCAATTGCCCGAGGGTCCTAGCGATATCCGGATCGTAGAAACCCGCATCGATCGAGCGGCGAATCAAATCGTCAATCACCGGCCGCTGCCGCCCCTCCACGGTCTTTTCCGCTCGAGCCCGGTCCGCCATCGCGACAAACCGCAGTCCCAACGGGACGGCGGCGTCGACTTGGGACGGAGGAAAGGCCATTTGGAACAAGGCGTCGCGAGTAGCGGGATCATCGAGCGGCGATTTGCTCACCGTGTCGCGCAGAAGCTCATATAACGGCCGCGGCAAGTTCCGCACCGTTTCCTGCGGCGCGGGCGGCGGCAAAGCTGTGACTTCCCAGCGGCGCCAAGTGTGGGACGTGGACAATGGGTTGATACGCAATTGACCGCTGCGATGCTGCGTTAAACGCGCGGGCCGGCTCTGGAAGATCAATTCCGTTTCGAAATCGCGCAGAATGGAAGGGGCCACGTTGACCGCCGCATTCAAGGCCGCGATCGCCGAATCCAGGAAAAGCTCGACGATCTCCACCGAGCCCACTCGCGAACGGCACCGCGAACGCGCCAAGTCGCGGTTCGCCATCGCCACGCCCCGCAACATCGCGCTGACGCAATCCTCAATCGTCATCGTCG
>JBIKVL010000681.1:0-3432 GCA_044356875.1 Pirellulaceae bacterium
TAATGGAATGGAAAGGAGTCATGCCGCCAAACTCAAGATCCGCGACGGCGGGACGCGCGACAACACGGCCGATGGCGACAACGTTATGCGGCACTGCGGCTCATGACGCTGCGAACTGGGGCGACGCTCCGCATGCGGCCGTTAGGGGGCAGCGGGCGCGACCCCACGCGGCCGCGTGGCGCCAGTGCCAGTGCCCAAACCGCCCGCAGCGGGCTCGGGAGTTTTCGCTTGGAGTTCGCCTCCGACAAGCTTCGCAAGCGACTCGCGTTGTTCGGCGGTGAGGACTTCTTGCACGATGTCCTTCACGAGTTGCTTGCGGAGTTCTTCGATCTTGCGGCGCAGCTCCAGTTCGGCCTCGCGCTGTTTTTCCGCGAGCCGCTTCTTTTGGTCGTCGGTCAGTCCAAGCGTGTTCGCCAGTTCGCCGTTGGCGAGCGCGCCGGCGCCGCGGCTGCGCATTTGCAGTTGCACCCGCATCTGTTTCAGTCGTTCGACTTGATGCGGCAGGAGGATCTCCGTGACGCGTCGCTGGGATTCCTCCTTCAAGCGGGATTCGGTTTGTTGAGCGACCTCCGCGATCTTGGCCGGCTCCATTTTCCGGATGTCGGCGAACGCCTTCGCGCGTTGCTCTTGCAGGTCGCGGCGGACGATCGCGAGCCGATCCTTCTGCTCGGGGATCAAGCCGATGTCGTCGTGGTACTGTTCCATGGCGAGCAAGCCGAGGTCGTCCTGCGGCACCCAACCGCCGCCCCAGTTGCCGCCGAAGCCGCCGCCGAGACCACCACCGAAGCCGCCCGCGGCGCCGCCAAACTGAATGGCGCCGCTGTTGATTCTCACGAACCCTTGACCTTCCGGGGGCGTGGCGGAAAAGACGATGCCGCCGCCCTCGCCCGCGACGGCTTCAAGCGTGATGACTTGAGGGACCACGATCGCCGGGGCGGGAGTGCCGGCTGGAGTCGCTGTTGGTGGAGTGGCGGCGGGGTTGAAGTTGCCGGGCCCGGCGGGATTCTCTTGAGCCGCGACGTCCAGGCCGAGGACAAGCACCAGCGTGGCGGCGAAGAACGCGGATAGAGCGGAGGAACGGGCTGGGCGAGTGGATCGACGCATGGAAAGCTCCCGGGAAAATCGGCGACTAGCGGTGGAATCGGGACGATAGCACCGGATGGTCAATCCTGCCACTGCAGGCTGGCGACAGCGCGGCGAATCTCTTCGCGGGCCGCCGCGTCGCTGTCCGAATAGATTCCGAGAAAGGAAAACGCTCGGCCAGCCCGCGTAACGCTGGTGACTTCCTTCACCAGCGGCTCGCCGCCAATCTTGGCCGTAAAACGTTTGGTGTTGGCGGGCAGAGGCGGCTTGTTGGGCTCGACGGACAGTGGCTGCCATTCCCGGGCGCCGTGCGAAGGGCCGGCGTGATGGGCGGCGAGTTCTTCCTCCGAGCGGGCGGGAAGGCAGAGCGTCTCGAACACGGCTCCGCGTGGCGACGTGCTCAGTCGATACCGCACCAGCAGGAATTCGGCATCCAGCGATTCGGGAAGCTGTGAATTCGCCACCTGTTTCCAGCCTTGCGGGACCAGGAAGCGAAAGCCGGCCGAATCGTTCAGGTAGACTGGCCCGTCGCGGAGCGCCGGGGCCTGGGGTTCCGCCGAGCATCCGGCCCCGACAACGACAGCGGTCGCGACCGCGAAGTAAAAGAAGGCGAACTGTCTAGGCATGATTCGTTCCATCGAGGACATGGGTCGCCAAGAAAACGCTCGGCGGGGAAGACGACGTCCAGCAACATCTTAGTTAGCATCCTTGAGGAGTCGTCAACGAAAATCCAGGGGGAGCTTCGATCGATGTTCGCCGTCATGCCGCTCGACAGTCCCTTCTGGACTTGGTTCCCGTGGCTGTTCGCTGCGTTGTTGCTCGGACCGGCGATGCTTCTCGCCTGGTTCGGTTGGCGAATGTTGCGATGGCGGCGCGCGAAGTCGGGGCAATCGTTCGCGGCGGAAGGCGGACGGTCGTTCGCGAAGGTGACTGGGGAGGCGGTCGCGGGGACGGTTGTGGAAAGCTGGGATCGACTTCGCGAACACAGCGCGACCCTTGCGACGGCGATCCTGGTGCTGTTCGCCCTGGCCGCGGCTTGGCGGTGGTGGAGCGAAAGTAGCCACCGCAACAGGTTGGCGGTCGAGTCCAGTTCGTCCACGCCGAGCGGGGCTGTCGAGGCGGCGCCCGTCTGGCAGCCCGGGGAAGATTGGCCGATGGATCGGGGTTCGGCGGCGCGACTGGGCATGGTGGAAGCCAGCGCCGCAACGGGTGCCGCCTCCGTCGCGGCTCCGACAGTGGGGCCGACAGTGGGGCCGGGGGCACGGTCGCCGCGAATCCGATGGCGGTTCGGCCGGCCGGACGAGGCGTTTTATGCCTCGGCCGCTGTTTCGGGAAATCGCGTATTCGCGGTGGGAAGCGAAGGGGACTCGGGCCGCGTCGTGGCGCTGGACTTGGCGACCGGCAGGATGGCATGGAGCGGCGGACCGCCGGGCATGCGGGCGACTTTCGCGTCGCCGGTGATCGCGGGCCACCGGCTTTTCTGTGGCGAGGGTTTGCATCGCACGCGCGATGCGCGGCTGTTCGCCTTGGCGTTGTCCACCGAACCGACCGAGGACGGACGGCTGCTGTGGAGTTTTCCCACCCATGGCCACATCGAGTGTACGCCCACGCTTTGGGGCGCCGGCGAGCGGATTTACTTTCAGGCGGGCGACGACGGGATTTACGCGATCGCCAGCGGCGGAGCGACTGGCGTTTCGAGTCGATTGAGTGGAGGCGCGCGGCTGGCGTTCCACAAACCGGGCGAGCATTACCGCGATGCGGAGACCGCGTTGTTGGTCGACGGCGGCGTGGTGTACTGCGGTCTGGGACGCGGTGGCGAGGCGGTTTGTTTGTTGGAAGCGGACTCGGGCCGGGAACTGGATCGGCTGGCGATGGGATGGCCGGTGTTCGCCCCGCCAGCGGCGGCGGGCGATGCGGTTTACCTGGGAATGGGCGATGCCGACTTCGCCAACCCGAGCGGGCGAACTGGGGTCGGGGCGCGATCGGGCGGAGCCGTCTGGCGGCTCGAGCGGGGAACGCTGCGAGTGGCGTGGCGGCGCGAATTGCCGGGAGCCGTGTTGGGGTTGGCGGCGTGTCGCGACGGCGAGTTGATTGTCGGATGTGGCGACGGGCGTGTGTACGCGATCGCGGGGGACAACAGCGGGCTGCGGAGTTGGTCGACCGGCGCCGCGTTGTCGGCCCCGTTGTCGGTCGCGGGGCCTTACGTGTACGGCGTCAATCATGACGGCTGGCTGTTCGCCATCGATCGCCGGTCGCCGGGCGACTCGTTGGCCTGGCGTTGGCGGGTCGGGCGGCCAGGGCCGTATGTAAGTGGTCCGGTGGCGGTTGGAACGTGGCTGATCGTCGGCA
>JBIKVL010000682.1:0-3425 GCA_044356875.1 Pirellulaceae bacterium
GGGGCCGGTGGCGTGAACTGGAAGCTGGTGTTTCAGAGCCGGAGCGGCCCGCCGCAACAACCGTGGTTGGAACCCGATGTGGGCGAGGCGATCCGCGAGGCTCAGGCGCGGGGCGTGACCGACGTGGTCGTCGTGCCGATCGGATTCATTTCGGATCACATGGAGGTGATGTTCGACCTGGACATCGAGGCTCTGGACATCAGCCATGGTTTGGGATTGAACATGATTCGGTGTCCCACCGTGGGGACGCATCCGCGGTTCATTCAGATGATTCGTGAATTGATTGTGGAGCGGATGAGCGACGAGCCTGTCCGGTTGTGCCTGGGCGAGCTCGGCCCGAGCCACGATGTCTGCCCGATCGACTGCTGCAAGTATGAACCGCAGCGGCCACCGATGCGCCCCGCTGCCACGTGACTCGGAGGGTTTGGAATTGATTACCGACGCGGAGATCAAGGTGGCGGTCGCGGTGTTGCGGCGGGGCGGGCTGATCGGAATGCCGACAGAGACCGTCTACGGCCTTGCCGCGGACGCCTCGAACGCGACGGCGGTGGGGAAGATCTTCGAGGCGAAAGGCCGGCCGGCCGACCATCCGCTGATCGTGCATCTCGGCGACATCGCAGAGCTTGAAAGCTGGGCGGAGTCAATCCCAGCCTACGCGATGCGGCTCGCCAAATTATTCTGGCCGGGGCCGATGACGCTGATTCTTCGCCGTCGGCCTGAAGTCTTGGACGAGGTTACAGGCGGGCTTGATACAGTCGGGGTGCGGATTCCGAATCATCCGGTCGCGCAGCGGCTGCTGCGGGCGTTCGGCGGCGGGTTGGCGGCCCCTTCGGCCAATCGATTTGGACGTGTGAGCCCGACGACGGCGGCCGACGTGGTCCGCGAGTTGGTGGCGAGCGTCGACATCGTCTTGGACGCGGGCCCCTGCCAAATCGGACTTGAATCGACGATTATCGACGCGACCGGCGATGTGCCGTGTATTTTGCGTCCGGGCGCGGTCACCGCCGAAGCGATCAAGATTGGCTTGGGTATCGAGCCAACTCGACCGCGAAGCGATTCGCCGCGGGCGCCTGGGAGAATGGCGAGCCATTATGCGCCGGAGACCCGGTTGGAGCTCGCGGCACCTGGAACGCTGGCGAGCCGCGCGGTCGACGCCCTAACCGACGGGTTGCGCGTGGCGGTGCTGATCGAGACGCTTCCCGCCGAACTCAGCCCCGACCGTTTGGGGCGTATGGCCGAGCGTTTGTTCCCGATCCCGCTTCCGCGGGATTTGGAAGCGGCAGCGAAACGACTGTATGGTTGCTTGCGGTCGATTGATCGCAAAGGTTGCGATCTTGCTTTGGTGGAAGTGCCAAGCGAGGATGGGTTGGGCGCCGCCATCGCGGACCGATTGAGGAAGGCGGCTGGCAAAGGATAAACGATTGGCCGGATAACCGAAGAGCCCGAGCAACATGGCGATCCATCCCCTCGATATCACTCCGGAGAATGAGGCGGAGGCTACGGCCGAACGAGCCGAAGTGCGGCGTTCTCGGTCGATGGGGATGTTTCTTTGGTTCGCTTGGATCATTGGCGCGGGCGGGTTAGCGTTAGCTTTCGTCGGCGCGTGCTTGCTGGCGCAGGGCCCCGGTCGCTTGGAAACTCTGGGCGACACGCTTCACAACCTTGCCAAGTTCACCCTGCTCACGAGCATGGTCCTGTTGCTCGTCGGATACCGCGAGAAGTTCCGGAAGGTGGAACCATTGATCGAGGCGGAAGTCGTGGCCGACTGGCAAGTGGACCAAGCTATGGCGAGCGGTTGGAATCATCCCCCGGGCGAACTGCCCACGTCGCGACCGGCTTGGACGCCGCCTCCCAAGGCCCGCTCTTCCACGAATGCCGTCCGGTCCCTGCTAGACTCGCTGCCGCTAGCCCCGCAGTCGCCGGCCCCACTGCCGCCAGCACCGCAGTCGCGCAGTGGTTCCAGACGCGAAGGATCGGGACCGTGAACGACGAGCTCGCCGCCAGTCGCTTGCCGGCCTCCCACTTGGCGGCTCGGTGTTCGATCATCGCCGTTCTGTGCTGCTTTGTCGGCAACTGGCTCATGAACCGAGTCGCGATTTCGAAGGGGTGGACGGGCGAGAACTGGCTGAGTTGGTCGGTGAGCGTCTTCACCAGCGGTTTGTTGGCGCTCGGCGTGCTGCTTGGACTTGTGGGACTTGTGGGCGGCTACCGGCGAAAGGCGAGCGACACGGTGGGTGTCGCGGTGATCGGCCTGACGCTGAACATCGGCGTGATCCTGCTCACGATCTGGGCGCTCAAACTGCTCGGCGACTTCCAACGCTGAAACGCGTTCACCGCCGCGTGTTCGTTTACCGCCGAGCCGTAGGCGACGGCTGGGCTGGTCGCTCGAAAGTCGCCCGGATGTATCGAGGTGAGAGCGAGCGAGGTAAAAGCCAGCGGGGACCGAGCGAGCAGCCCGCTCACGCACGGGGATTGCGCACGCCCATGCCGCTTACCCAAGTTCGTTCGCGCTTTGCGGCCGAGCCAGCGCCTTCGGCATTGGCGGCAAACGATGGGTTCTTAACACCCGCAATTAGCGTTTGGTGCGCGGAGCGGTGGCGGGGTTGCCAGGCGGGGCGGGGAGCGTGGCTTGTTTGGCGGCGGGCGTCGGCGTCACGAGTCGTTCGGCGGGCGTCGCGTCGTAGCGTTCCACGATTTTCTTATAGCCGAGCGGGGTGGCCGGTTCCCAAAACTCGCGGGCGAAGATGTTGATCTTGTCCAGCGTCTCGTTCCAGTTCACTTCGCGTTTCTCGAACACATAATTCGTGCAGGTTGGATTGCGCACTTCGTCGTAGTTGCGATCGAACATCGCCATCGCTTTCGGCAGGAAATCCTGCTCGTCGATGATGACGTGCAACATGCGGAAGTTGGCCGAGTCCGTGCGCGTCTTGGGAACGGCTTCGAGCCAGTATTCCCCCTTGGCGTCTTTCGGCGTGATCACGCGAATCCAAAACCGCTGTTTGATCTTGGCCGCCTCGGCGCCGAACATGAACGGCAAGGGCCCATCGACAATCGCCCGCCCCTGCATGTCGGGTGGCAGCTCGGTCTGGATCAACTGCCGCTTTTGGTGATCGAACGCGAACACCGACTTGCCGTCGCAAATCCATTGTTCGCCGCGGTCGTCGGGATGCGTCGTGTATTGGGCCCGGTCCCCCGGCTTGGTCGCTGGCGTGTAGTGCAGCATCTGTTCCACTCGAAACAGTCCCTTGTCCGGGGCCGCGTACTTGAGCACACCGCTGCTCTGCGTCTTCGCGGGCATCTCGCCCGTCTTCGCATCGCGCGCCATAAACACGCCGTCATACTCCCAGCGCGTGAACCGGCAGCGGTAGCGCTTGATCTTCGCGCTCGACTCCTGCCAGTACCCCAACACTTGATCCAGGTACTTT
>JBIKVL010000683.1:0-3423 GCA_044356875.1 Pirellulaceae bacterium
AAGTCTGTGCGCGGATGCACCAGAAGCGGCATGTAGACTTTCGCCGCGGGCGTCGCTTAGGCAAATGCGATCACATACTCGACTGGACGAGGCCGGCGAAGCCGGAATGGATGGATCAGGCGACTTACGATTCGATTCCCGAGACTATGCAGCTGCGCGAACTCCGCTACCAAATCGTCGAGGAGGGCCGCCGGACTCAGGAGCTCACTATCGTCACGACGTTGCTCGACGCGAAAGTCTACACAAAAGAAGACGTCGCGGAACTATATGGTTTTCGTTGGAATGTGGAATTGGATATTCGCTCCATCAAACAGTCACTGCATCTGTGTCACGTGCGCTGCAAATCGCCCGTGATGGTCCGCAAGGAACTGTGGATGACGCTGTTGGGCTACAACCTGATCCGAACCACAGTAGCGGCGGCGGCGCTATTGCACGACAAGCTGCCACGTCAGATCAGTTTTACCGCTACTTGCCAATATGTACTTGCATCCTGGAAATGCTTCGGGCCGGAACCAATCGCCGTGACGCTGCTCACAGCCTGTTGTCGGAATATGCTCCGCCAGATTGCCGAATGCGGGGTCGCCAATCGCCCCGGTCGCATCGAGCCGCGCGTCATCAAGCGACGATGCCAGCACTACAAGCTGATGCGAGAACCTCGTGAAGTGCTCAAGGCTCGTCTTCTGGCGGGGAAGGACTTGCAGTAGAAGCACTTACGACTACGACAGTGCCATTCAGGCCTGACACCTTTTCTTCCCCGCGCGGCCGAATCGACGTCGGCGCCATCTAGTTTCCACGATTGGCTCGGCGACCGCGGTGGATGGCTCGGTGTGGAAGAGCCAAAAAAGTGCCACGCCTTTTTGATCACGGTCGCGGGTCAAGGGGGCCATCCGGTGGAGCATGGAGCCGCTGCCAGGCGATTCCGAGTTCCTCGAGTCGCGAGTGGATCTGGCTGAGTTCCAGTGGCGAACCGGTCTCGATCGCCCGCCGAGCCTCCATGTCGATCGTCTCCACGATCTCTGCGTTGATCCTCGCATTGACTAATCGCACGCGAATCGCGTCCGCGATTGGTGCTGTAACCATGTTCGTATCCGCGATCGGTTCTGGAGCGGGCATACCACGCGGCGGGGCCTGGAGTCGTTGCCAAGAAACGCCTAGCGCTTCGAGCCGCGATAGGACCTGCCGCAACTCGAGCGGTGAACCGTTTTTGATCGCTTTACGAGCTTCGCCGTCGATTGATTCCACAACTTCCGATGTCACGCCAGCATGCGACAACCTGGCGAGTATCGCGTCGGCGATCGGCTCGGTGACCACAATCGACGAAACTTCCGAAGGCTGTCCCGCTTGTCCCGGCGGTTCTGTGCGTGCTCGTTTTGCGCTGGCTGTTTGACCGTCATCCACGGTCGGCGTCGTGGTGCCTGCCTGCGAAGAAGCCATTTCGTCCATCGTGGTAACCAATTCGGATCGCCAGAGTTTCGCCTTCGCGGATCGTGGCGCGAATGTGCCGAAAACGATCAGTCCCGATAGACAGACGGCTGTCACCGCCGCTGCCAGAAGTCGCGCGGGCGAATTGGGCGTCTCCTGAACACCAACGAGTCGCCGAATGCGGTCCAAGAGACAGCCTCCGCTCGAGGCCATGGAAAACGCGGGCGACGCACGCCATTCCTCCAAGGCGAGCAGTGCCTGTGCGTACGAAAGCCGCGAACCCGAACGGTTCGACTCGAGCACACGCACGGACAGTTCATCCACGCAGTACTCGCGTTCGGCGCGAATCCGCGCTGAAATCCACCACGCTGCCGGATGATGGTAAAACAAAACTTCGATACAAGTTTGCAGATAGTTCACCAGCACATCAAGGCGGCGAACGTGCGCCAACTCGTGGGCAATAATCGCGTCCATGACCTGCGGCGCCATGCCCGTCAATGCCGACGACGGCCACAGGATCACCGGTTTTAACCAGCCCATAACGACCGGCGAGTCGATCGAATCGGACACCAGAAATCGGACGACGCGATCAATTCCGAGCGTTTCACGCCCACGCTCCACGCGGTCCTGCCATGAAGTATCGTCAGCGGATTTCGCCCGACTTAGAACGCTGCGAGTGAGGAACCAGGATACCAACAACCTTAGCGCTGCCAGTAATGCTCCCACACTCCAACTAACGCAGGCCGCCGGCAACCACGGCTCGATCGGCGACACCAGATCCAAGGAAGGCAACTCGCGGGCGGCGATCGTTCGACTGGCCGTGTTGACCTCGACATTCAAGTAAGTGCAGACAGATAGAGTAGGTAGCGCGAGAAGCGCGATCAGCGAAAGCAGGTAACGAGCGTTCACGTGAACTGTCGAGTGGCGGGGGAGCATGCGCAACGACATCGCCAAAATCGCGGCAACGCAGACGCCTTGCCAGATCGAGTGGTAGCAAACCCAGCCGATCCGAGTCACCACCTCAGACATGGTCGAGTCTAGAAAAGGCAAGCCGATAAACAGTCTGGGCATGAGCTGCACTCTTCCGGCATCAGGAACGCTCGAAACAATCAACCGTCGGACTTTTGGGCCTTGGCTGCGGCGTCGCGTTCGAGCTTATCCAGCAGTCCGCGAATCTCGTTGAGTTCCTCCGGCGAGGACTTACCGCCGGACAAAGCGTGCAGCACTAATTGGGCTGCGGCACCGCCAAAGGCCCGCTCTACGAGATCGTCGACCAATTGTTTTTGCGTATGCGGTCGAGGAACGGCAGACCGATACAGGTGCGCGCGACCACTTACGTCGCGGTACACAAGCCCTTTCTCCGTCATGATCTGCAAGAGCTTCAAGACCGTCGTATACGCGACCGAGCGGCCTGTTTGGCTAAACACCTCATGCACGTCGCGAACCATGCAAGGTTCGTGTTCCCACAGAACCCGTAGGATTTCCAGCTCTGAGTCGGTAGGCAACGCTGGGGATATCAACGGGATGTCTTTCACGACGACGTGAGGTGGAAATCTCGAATCCGCGGCTAAACAGGCCCTGTCAAGGGTAGGCAACCCTATCGACCAAGAAGTTCTTCGAGGCGGGTGCGAACCTGGAGCATTTCCAAGGGCCGGCCGGCGTCGATAGCCGACCAAATCTCTCGGCTCAGTGTCTCCACGATCGAATCCTCCACTCCGGCTTCCCTCAATCTTGCGATGAGCGACGTGGCCACCGGTTCGGTGACCATGATCGCCGGCACAACCGGTTGATCGGGGCCTGCGGGCGGCTCAGGAACGCCCGGCCGATCCGGCTGGTCGGGCCGAGTGGGCGGATTCGGCGGGACGGGGAGCGTCGTTACCGGTGGGGTTTCCAGTCGTTCCCAGGGCACGCCGAGCTCAGCGAGCCGTGCCCGGACTTGCTGCAAATCCAACGGACGGTCGACATTTATCGCGCCCCAAATCTCGTCCCGAATCGTGGCGA
>JBIKVL010000684.1:0-3416 GCA_044356875.1 Pirellulaceae bacterium
CGACCAATTCTTTCACCTTCGATTCGATCAGGTCGCGAACCTCCCGAAACTGCTCGGGCGTCATGTCTCTTGGGTCGGGAATTTTCCAATCCACCCGCCGCTTGGCGAGTACCAGCGGGCATTCATCCCCACACCCCATCGTGACAGCCACATCGACTTCCCTGCCGTTGAAGGCGTCCAACCCTTTCGAAGCATGCGTGGCCAGGTCGTAGCCCAGTTCCCGCATGGCTTCGATCGCCTTCGGGTTCACTCGCCCCGACGGTCGGGAGCCAGCGCTGTGCGCCTCGACTTTCCCCTCCCCATGAATGCGGGCGAACGCCTCGGCCATCTGGCTCCGGTTCGAGTTTTCGACGCAAACGAACAGGATCTTCCTCATAAGTTCACCCAGATGATTGGCTCGTGACTAATCGCTGATCCGTGTCCGGCCTCGGCCGCGATCGGTGACTTCTTCCATGAGGCACAGCCCTTGCTCCATCAACGCGCGAACGCAGAGGTCCACAAGTCGGTAATGGATATTGTTCCCTTCCCGGCGCGCGGCCAAGATTCCGAGGTCGGAAAGGCGTTGCAATTGGTTCGACACCGCCTGTGGCTTCATACCGATCGAGGCGGCGAGATCGGTGACGCAGAGCTCGTCCGCCCGCACCAACGCGTGCAACAGCCG
The DNA here is from genome assembly GCA_044356875.1 of Pirellulaceae bacterium. GTDB lineage: Bacteria > Planctomycetota > Planctomycetia > Pirellulales > Pirellulaceae > CAIXSC01. Next base: position 662 of record JBIKVL010000684.1, read on the forward strand.
CAGCCGCGTGTCATTCGCCAGCACCTTGAAGACAGCCGCCAAGCCGCCCGCCTGAATCGGCGACAGCAAGGGCCGCTCCTTCAAGCCGCGCTCTTTCAAGCCGTGCTGGACACAACAACTGGCGTCCGCGTTTTGGTCGGTTCGTGTCGTCATGCCGTCCCAACTCCTACACTGCTACACGGTATCGTGTAATCGATCAAAGCACAATCCAGGGTACCGGGAGAGTAGCTGTTATGACCATCCTGTGATGGGATGTCGGGTGGGTGAAGCCCAAGACGCGCAGCCGGACCAGGTAGAATTGATGACGCATTTAACCGAGTCACCGCCCGGGCAAGCGTTGTTCACATCGCCCATCAGCCGAGCCGCGCCAGCGGCCGGTTCGCGAGCGATGACACGTAACCGCCTAACAACCGACCGCTCGCGCTGAGTCGGCTCATGAACCGGTTCTCCGCGAGCGGAGCGGCGTGAGCCGCCCGGCCGAATTGCGAATGCGTATCCTCCCGCCGCCAAAACGTTGGCGTCGACCGCCCAGTAAACCGACCACCTGGGCTGAATCTGCGGGTTGGAACTCGCTTCGTGATCAACGGGGTGTTACTCGACGTCACCACCTCTTTTTCCTCCCATCGGCCCACCTTTCTTGCCGTTCATGGGACCGCCTTGTTTGCCGTTCATCGGGCGGCCCATGGGGGCGTTGCGGTCCCGTTCGGCCATCGGGTTGTACGCCGGATTTGGGCCCGGTGGGTTGAGGGCGCCGGTGTCCTTCTGCCACGCGCTTAAGGTCGCGTGCATGGATGCCGCTTTCGCTTTCATCGTCGGCGATAAATCCGTTCGCTCGCCGGGGTCCTTCCGCAAATCATAGAGCTCAACGCGGCCCCCCTCCTCAAAGAACTCGATCAACTTATAGTTGCCTTCGCGGAGCGCGCTGGAAGGCGGCGAGCGGCCAACGTAACAGGGGAAGTGCCAAAACATCCGAGTGCGATTGATCGACGAAGCGCCCCGCAGCAATGGCGCCAGACTCGTGCCATCCAGCGTTTGGTTCGTCGGCGGCGTCAGACCGGCAAGGTCCAGGAATGTTGGAAAGAAATCGACGCTCGCGACCGGCACCTCGCACTTGGCGCCTGGCTTGGTGACGCCTGGGCCGCGAATCGCCAGCGGCACTCGGATGCCGCCCTCGTACAATTGGCCCTTTCCGCCACGGAGCGGCGCCGTGTACTGCTGGGTTCCACCATTATCCGAAGTGAACACGACCAGCGTATTGTCCTCCAACTTCCATTTCCGCAGCGCCTCCATGATCCGCCCCACGTTGCGATCGACCGCTTCAATGGTCGCCGCGCAAGCCGGATCTTCCGCCGCGCCGCCGCCGGCCCGCCGACCGCCCCGCCGACCCTGGCCTTGCCCCGGACCTTGGGCTGATCTTTCACGCTGCCCTGGACCGCCGTCTTGCCGTCGCCCCGGTTCTACGACGTTGGGCTTGGCCGAGCCTTCTCGCGATTCGCTCGCCGGTTCAGGCGCTGGGTCCAACGCTTTGCCCGCGGGGGCGCCGCGCAATTTCCGTTCGTATTTGGCCAACAATTCGGGTTTGGGATCATACGGAGCATGGACAGCGTGGTCCGCGAGATACACAAAGAATGGACGCTCACGCTGCTGATCGATGAAACTCAAAACTTCATCAGCCAGTCGGTCGCTCAGGTAGTTTCCGCGATCGTCATGATACGCGTCTTTCGCGAAACCGAGGTTCTCTGGGAACACGACTTTCCCAAAGCCTTGGCCGCCAGGGGTCCGTGGACCGTTGCGGCCCCGTCCAAGGTTCCACATGCCGAAAAACGCCGTGGCGTAGCCACCATCCCGAAGCGCCTCGGCGACGGTGACGACCTCCGTCGCCAATTCCGATTGGCTTTCCGCCCCCATGAGTTTGTGCCAGGGCGAGCCTGCGGGTTGTCGGGGATCCACGACGGTGTAGATGCCATGTCGTGGCGTGTATTGGCCCGACATAAGACAGGCCCGAGTGGGCGCGCAATTCGGCGCGCTGGCATAAGCTTGGGTAAAGACTATCCCCTGTGACGCCAATCGATCGAGATGCGGTGTCTCGACGAATTGGTTTCCCATAAACCCGACATCGCGCCACCCCATGTCGTCCATGAGTATCAACACGATGTTCGGTTTACGCTCGGCGCTGTCGACCGCTACAGGCCCCGCGACCAGAACGGCGCACATGGCCGAACAGGCACGAACGGCCACCGCGATGTATCCGTGAAACGACGACCGCAATCGGGATGACGATATCCGTGCTGGCTGACCACCGTGACGGTTCGCGGCCGAGTGTTCGCTGTCCGTGATGTCTTTCGGCATAGGCTATTTCCTCGGAAACAACGTTTACTGGGCTCTTTCACCGCGTTCAGACACGAAGTCGACTGTGCCCTGGGCGAGTGTGATCTTTTGAATCGTGTCAAGCAGTTCCGCCCGGGTGGCGCCAGCGGCGGGGAACGCGGGAGACCGCGACAAGGCATAGACCGTAATATGATAGGTCTTGGCGCCGGGGCCTTTGGAACACATCGGGTCGTAGGCCGCTTTCCGCTTGTCATTGATCCCCAAGCGGCCGATCGTCCGCGAGTCCTTCGGCAATTCATGGACGTTCGCGGGAATATCATGAACGACCCAGTAGGATTTCAGTTGATCGGGCGCTTGATGCCAGAGGCAGAGCGCATAAGCCTGGGTACCGGCTGGTCCCGGAGTCCACGCCACCGGTGGCGATACT
>JBIKVL010000685.1:0-3415 GCA_044356875.1 Pirellulaceae bacterium
AGCCGAGGCGACTGGCGAGCGGCGTTGCGGTTCTCGGGAAACGCGACGTTGGCGAACGTGGTGTTTTACGCCAGCCAAAACGCCGACAAACTGCTGCTCTATCTGATGCTGGGCGGCATCGTCCAAAACAGTGCCAACGGTTTTGTTGGCCTGTATGGCGTGGCCTTCAATTTCATGATGAAGCCGGTGCTGCTCGTTTCGACGGCGATGTCGAGCGTCATGTTGCCGGCGCTCGCGCGGGTGGCCAACCAGCCGCGAATCTACCAAGAGCAAGCCGCTCGTTTCTATCGTCTGACGGCGGTCATCTTGTTTCCCTGTGGCGTGGGAATGGCGTTGACCGCCGACGAAATCATGCGGGTGCTGGCGGGCTCGAAGTGGGAGGCCAGTGGACGACTGCTCGCGTGGCTCGCGCCGGCGGTCGTGGTCCACGGACTTTACAACATCACCGGCAGCCTCCTGATGGCCTGTGGCCGAGCGGCCTGGCTGGCTCGCGCGGCGTGCGTACTGGGGGTCGTGCAATTACAAGGCTATGTCGCCGGATACTGGCTGGGAGGAATGGCTAGCGGAGACGCCTGGGGGGCGACTCAGGGCGTGGCCGCCAGTTATTCGGCGGTGCTGGCGCTGGTCTTGTTCGTGCCTTATCAGTGGTTCGCGATGCGGGAAACGGGCGTGTCGTTCGCCGCCGTCTTTCGAGGTTTGGCGTGGCCGCTGCGCAACTCATTGATCATGGGCGTCGCGGTTTGGTTTTTACGCGGACAGTGCCTTGGTTGGTCGGGATGGTTGGAACTTCCGGCGTTCGCCCGGCTCGTGACGCTGACAGCCGCCGGCGCGGCGATCTACTTCGTCTTGGCGAGACGCGACCTCGCCTCCGTCCGTCAGCCATTCTCCTGATTGGACCACTCGCGGCGTTGCCGCGAGCTGGGGATGTTCATCTTTTGGCGGTACTTGGTGATGGTCCGGCGGGCGACGGTGAGCCCTTGGCCTTTGAGGGCGAGCACCAGATCATCGTCGCTCAGCGGAGCCGATTTGTCTTCGCGATCGACAATCTCTTGCAGCTTGATGCGGATGATGTCCCAGGCGACATCCTCGCCATCCTCGCTCTGCGTGCCGCCGACGAAGAAGCGGCGAAGCGGCAGGATGCCGCGGGGCGTTTGGATCCACTTGTCGTCGACCGCTCGGCTGATCGTCGTCACGTGGACGCCGACCTTCTCGGCGATCTGCTGCATTTTGAGCGGCTGGATGTGCTCGGGACCGTCGTCCAGGAAAGCCGTTTGGTAATCGACGATCGCCTGGGCGACTTTGATGATCGTGTTCCGCCGCTGTTCGATCGATTCGATGAGCCACTGGGCGGCGTTGATTTTCCGCTTGATGTACTCCTTTTCCTCGGCCGTCGCGTTGCCGCTGGCCAGCCGCCGCCGGTAGTACTCGCTGATGTGCAAGGTGGGAGTGCGGTCGTCCTCCAGCACGACTTCGTAGCGGCCGTCGGGTTTCTTTTCGACAACGATATCGGGCGTGACGGCGGCGACTTGCGCGTCGGCGAACCGCGCGCCCGGTTTGGGGTTCAGCTTCCGGAGCACGGCCCATGCCGCCTTGATTTCGTCGATCGAGGCATTGGTGGCCCGCTGAATCACCGGCAGTCGATTGTCGCGAAGATCTTCGAGATGGTTTTCGATAATCCGCCGCACGAGTTCGCCGTGGGGAGCGTCGGGCGGCAATTGCAGGAGGAGGCATTCACGGAGATTGCGGGCGGCCACGCCCACCGGCTCCAACTGCTGGACCACCTCCAACGCCCATTCGGCAAGCTCCAATTGGTCGGCCGTCGCGTCGGCCGGCAGCATGTCCCGCAGGCTGACTCGAAGGTAGCCGCCATCGCGGGCGTCGAGCGTGGAGATGATGCGTTCCGCCAGGTCGCGGAGCTCGTCGTCCAAATCGACATCGGCCAGCTGCCGGAGGAGATGATCGTTGAGCGTTTCAGGGCGGCTTTCGATGTTCGCGATCGCGTCATGGCGGCGATCGGCGTCCTCGTCCATGCCGTTGGCCGAACGGCGGGGCGCCTCGTCGAAGTACTCGGGCACTTCGCGGTCGAGGTCGAGGAGCCGCTCGAAGTCGTCGGTCGCCTGCTGCGTGTCGACGACCATCTCCCGTTCGCCCTCGGAGCGGTCTTCCGCATTCGACCGGTCGCCGCCGTCGTCCGTCCCCGAGCCGCCGTCGTCCGTCGTCGAGCCGATATCGCCGTTGGCCGCCGCGACGCTCTCGTCAGCGGCTCCATCGCCGTCGGTGGAATCGCTCCCGAACTCGTTTCCCGAATCGCCTGCGGTGTCGCTGGAATCGCCGCTTGAATCGGAGCTTGACTCGCCGTTTGACTCGCCGGGGCCGTCGCCGGGCGGGGCGAGTTCCAAGAGCGGGTTTTCGGACAGTTCCTGGTCGATACGGTCCTGCAGCGCCAGCATGGGGAGCTGCAGGATCTCCATCGACTGGATCATCCGCGGCGCCAGCTTTTGGACTTGAACCTGCCGAGCTTCCAGGCCTAGGGACAAACGCATAAGACGACTCAGAACTTCTGCCGGCCTGACAGGGCGTCGGCGAGTATCTCCTTGTTGGTGTACTCCAGAATGCTGCCGGTGGTGATGCCGCGAGCGAGCCGCGTCAGCTTGACCGGGTAGTCGGCGAGCAGATTGGAAATGTAGAGCGCGGTGCCGTCGCCCTCGACGGTTGGGTTGGTGGCCATGATCACTTCCTTGAAACTACCTAGGCGGACCCGATCCACCAAGGCCTCCAGAGTCAATTGATCGGGGCCCATCTGTTCGAGCGGCGCGATTTTGCCGAGGAGAACGTGGTACAGGCCGCGGTAGGCGCCGGATTGTTCGAGCGCCATCAAGTCGCGGGGCTGCTCGACCACGCACAACACCGAACGATCCCGTTGCGGATCGCGGCAGACGGCGCACTCTTCGCCCTCGGCCAAATTGAAGCAAACGCGGCAATATCGGACGTTTTCCCGCACATTGCGAATCGCGTCGGCAAGCGCGAGCGCCTCGGACTTCGGCACCCGCAGCACGTGGTAAGCCAACCGCTCAGCCGACTTCCGGCCAATGCCCGGCAGCTTGCTGAACTCCTCGATCACCCGCGTCACCGATTCCGAAATCTGCGCCATCGACTTCCGTTCGCCCTTCCGTTCACCCGCCCGTTCGCCCTTCCGTCAGCCCGCCCATGCAGTCCGGCCATGCAGTCCGACCATGCAGTCCGACCATGCAGTCCGACCATGCAGTCCGACCATGCAGTCCGCCGCTCAACCGCCTTCCGCTCGCGGTTCGACGACGTCGACGATCTCCGCGTCGAACATCGACCGGGCCTGTTGCACCATCGGATGCTTCTCGCGTTCGCGAATCCGAGCGACTCTCGACACGGGCCCCGCCTT
>JBIKVL010000686.1:0-3412 GCA_044356875.1 Pirellulaceae bacterium
TTTGTCGAGCTGGTTTTCGCTGATCATGAACTGGATCAACGTGGCGAGCGCCTCCTGCGCTTCGGGCTGATCCGGCCACTTGCCGGTGATGTAGTTGCAGATGTCGATGATCCGGTCGCTCTCGAATCGAGTGGTCAACCGCACCAGTTCGGCCTGTTCGATTTTCCCGTTGCCGTCGACGTCGGCTTTGGCCAGCGGCGCCTTCGCCTCGTCCGGCATCGCCGTGAATTCCTCGGTCGAGATTTTGCCATCCTTATCCTTGTCAAAATCTCCGAGCAGCTTGTCGATCTGGGGCTTTGAATCCGTCTTGGCGTCGCCATACATCTTCAGGTACGACGCCATGGCGATCTTGCCGCATTGCCGGGCACCCGCGCTGTCGGGATAGCGTTTGGCGACGAACTCGCCCAACACGGCCGCCTTCACCTGGTCGCCCGAACTGTAATTCAGGAAGCAGAGAAAATAGCGGACCGAATTCATTTCGTCATCGGTCGTTTCGCTGGTGGCGAGCCGCAGCGCCAGTTCGAACATTCGCATCGCTTCGCCGAGCCCGGTGGCTTGGGCCTCCTGCGACTGCTTGAGCTGATCTTCAAGTTGCTTTTTGACGGCAGGATCCTTCTCGTCGCGGATTCGGGGCGGAAGGCTGTCCAGGTTGACCTTGGCGACGGAGACCGAGTCGAGCGCGTCTTTACCCGCTTGACGGGCTTCCGCGAACGTTTTCGGCAGCGACTTGTCGCCGCCCGCGGCAGCGGAGGCGACACCGAGTTCGGCGAGCAGCTTTTGGGCGTCCTTTTGAGTGTCTCCCGGCGTGCGGGCGACGAACTGGGCCAGCTTGCGAGCGTCGCCCATGAGCTGGGCGACCTGCGGATCCTTAGGCTTGGAGACCTTGATCTGGTCGGCCATCGCCTTGTTGGCCCGGGCTACGGCCAACCGCAGTCCCTGGAACTCGGCGGAACGCATTTCCGAAGGGTAGGCCTTTTCCACCCACGGCGCGGCCTTTACCAGCACTTCGCTGTATTTCTTCTGAGACTCGTGCATCCAGCAGTCGACGGCCTGGAGCATGACCTTCGTACGCAGCTCGTGGAAGTCGCGGGGCTCTTCCGGATTTTGCAGCAGTTCCTCGTAATAGCTGATCGCTTCCTTGAAATTGCCCATGTTCTGGAAGCAACGGCCCTGGTACATGCGGGCGTAGAGTCCCGCGACCCGCTGGCGATACTTGTTGTACAGATCGCCGTATTCCTTCGCGGCGGCGGTCAGCGTGTCCTTGTATTCCTTGCTCGCCTTGTCCATCGCGTCGGCTGATTTTTCGAGCACGGCGGCCGCAAGCAGTTCAGCCTGCAGATAGTCGGCCCGCATTTGATCGCGTTGCTCGTACCGCTTCGGGTCCTTCTTTTGATCGATGTTCTTCGGCAGTTGCTCGAGCTTCGTTTTCAAATCGGCGCTGAGGGTCTGAAACGTTTTGTAGGCGGTCTGGTAGAGCGTCTTGGCGTCCGCGCGAAGCTTGTCCTTGCCCGTCTCAGCGGGCCGCTTGACCCGTTCCATTTTCAAGTTGCCGCGTTCTACCAAGAGATTGCCGAGCTCGCTTTGCGCGGCGAACGCCATCGGATGATTCGGCTGGTTGGTGACGAATTGATCGAACGCCTGCTGGGCGGCGTCGAGCTGCTTTTCACGGAGGGTGAAATCTTTTTGGTAGCGGGCGCCCTGCATCAGCGTGACGCCGCGTTCGTAGGCCAGCGATTCCTTCACGGCGACAGGGGCGAGCGGGCTGTTCGCCATCTGGTCGATGTAGTCGATCGCCACGTCGTAGTAGTTGGCTTCCCGGAGCGCCTCCAGGAATTCCCGGACGGGCTCGCCAGCCGCGAGCTTGCCGCTGTCGAAAAGCCCAGCAGCCACGCCCGCCGCGAGAGCGACCCCGCCCGCCAAAATCCTGACGAAACCGCGGAACTTCAGCGCACAGCTCATGTAACCGAATCCTTCGCGAAGATCGCCGACGAAAACCGTCCGCCGCCAAAAAAGTAGCCTCAAGTATAAAACACCACGCACGTATGGCAACTCGCCCTGCCGGAATCCTCATGACTTTCAAGGGGGGACGTCGCCTGGGAAAGCGCGATTGGCCGTCCACTCAAACCACGGGCGAACTTCGCTAGTCCGGCTTGGTATAGTACGACAAAGACGCAGGCGGCGAAGACTCGGGACCGAGAATCCCCGCGATTTGCCGTGCGCGACGATCGCAGCCCCGACGAGCGAAACCATGGCGCCTCGATTTGCAACCCGTCCAACCGAGGAACCGCGTCGCGGCCCTCAAAATTTCAGTTCCCGCGCAGTGCAACTGCGACTGCTGGCGATGGTCGGCGCCGTGTTCCTCGTCGTGATGACGCTCGTCAGGGTCCGCGATCCGCAATTCTGGGTGCTGCTCGGCTTCGAACAACACCCGATCGCGGGCGGCACGCCGCTGACCGACGCTGAAATCGCGAACGATTCGCCCGACACGCACCTGCCCGCCTCGCCAGCCTCGGAGGGCGACTTGGCGATCATCGGCCGGCCTTCCCGCCCCGCTAGCAACTCGGCCGAGGCCGCGGTCGACCGAGCGGAACCGCCCGGCCGCTGGGGTGTCGCCGAGTCCGACGCGCCCACGGAACTGGCTGCCGCCTCGCAAGACGCCTGGCGGTCGCTGCTCGGAGAACTCAGCGGCGACGAACAATTACTCCTCTACGCCGCGCTCGACGCCCGACGCGTTGGTGGCCGCTTGCCCGCGTCGGAACGGGATGCCTGGAACCAATGGCTCGAGAAGGCCCGCGAACACTGGACCGCTTACTGCGTGTCGGCGTTCGATTCGCTGACCAATCTGACCGACGACGAACAACTCACGTGGCGCCAACGACTCGACTACCTGAATCAACGCTGGCCGAAGCACTGGCGGCCGTTGCTGGAGAACTGGATCGAAGCGGAACAGGCCGGAGCTCCGACGCCAACGCCGCCAACGACGATGCCGCCGCCGCCAGCGGCGCCCACGGAGACGGTGGAGGGAACGACAGCGAGCGTTCCGGCCGGCGACCCGCAGTTGGTCGCTCGGCTGACACACTTCTTGGACGATGTCACAGCCGCCTCCATCCGCGACAACACGGTTTCGAGGGCGGCCGAAAAGGCCGTGTGGTTCCGCTGGCTCCAACGCTTGCGGGACACGCCGCCAGAGAAACTGCTGACGGAATCATTGGGCCCCACAGGCTACCTGCCGCTCTTCAAGCAACCACGCGATTACCGCGGCAAAGTCGTAACGGTTCGCGGGGTGGTGCATTTGGCCTATCGGGTGGCAGCGCCAAAGAATCGCGTGGGAATCTCCCACTACTATCTCTGTTGGCTACGGCCGGCCGGCGGGCCCAATTCGCCAATCGTCGTCTATAGCCTCGACTTGCCT
>JBIKVL010000687.1:0-3408 GCA_044356875.1 Pirellulaceae bacterium
CCGCGGTCAACCGCTTTTGGGCGTTGGTGTATGGCCGGCCGTTGGTCGAGCCGATTGACGACATTCCGCTCACGGGTCCTTTCCCGCCCGCCTTGGAGACGCTGGCCGATGACTTCATCCACCACGGTTACAACATCCGCCGTCTCATCCGACTGATGGCGGCCTCCGAGGCGTTTAAGCGCGATAGCCGCGCCGAGTTCGACATCACGCCGGAACATGAACGGACCTGGGCCGTGTTTCCGCTCACGCGATTGCGTCCCGAGCAAGTGGCGGGGGCGGTCATCCAGTCGTCGTCGCTCGCCACGATCGATGGCGACGCGCACATCCTGCGGAAGCTGATGAAGTTCGGCCAGACGAACGAATTCGTGCAGCGCTACGGCGACACGGGCGAGGACGAGTTCGCGGATCGCGGCGGCACTATCCCGCAGCGGCTATTGCTCATGAACGGCGAACTGGTGAAAGAGCGGACCAAAGAGGACCCGGTGTTCAACGCCGCGACCCGCATCGCGGTGCTCGCCTCCGACGCGTCCCGAGCGGTGGAAGTGGCCTACCTGACGGTGCTCACGCGACGGCCGTCGGATGCGGAGTGGAAACACTTCGCGGCCCGCATCGAGCCAACTCGCGGCAACGCCCGCGTCGCCGCGCTCGAAGATCTCTGCTGGATTCTCATCAACAGCACCGAGTTTTCCTGGAATCACTAAACTTCGCCTCGCGGTATAAATCCTGTTCCCGTCGGATATTCTCCTCACGCTCCCGGCCATTCATGACACGACGACGTTTTCTTTTTCTTTTGGCGGCGTCCGGAATTGTTTCTCCTCCTTGGGAACAGCATGATGCCAGCGTCGCCCAGGCCGCCAGCGGCTTGGCCAGCGTGACGCTCGCCAAACGCGCGCTCGGCGCCGGCGTGTCGATCACGGCCTGCCATGCTCAGCGGTCGCGAGCGGAAGCGGCGATCGTCGCGGCCTTTGACGAGTTGGAAACGATCGAGCAGGCGATGAGCCTCTATCGGCCCGACAGCCAGCTATCGCGGCTCAATCGCGATGGTCGTATCGACAACCCCCATCCCTATCTGGTGGAGGCGTTGAGCTTCGCTCAAGATCTTTCGCGAATAACTCGGGGCGCCTTCGATCTCACGGTGCAACCACTGTGGGAACTGCGCCATCGGGCTCAACGCGAACAGCGTCGGCTCACCGAGTCGGAATTGGCGGACGCCCGCGCGAAGGTGGGTTGGGAACGCATCTCCGTTTCGGCGAAGCGGGTCGCTTTCGGCTCATCGGGAATGGCGGCGACATTCAACGGCATCGCGCAGGGACTGGCCGCCGACAAGGCGGCGGCCGCCTTACGGCGTTCGGGTATCGAACACGCCTTGATCGACGCCGGCGAACTACACCCGCTAGGCCGCAACGTGGCGGGGAAGGGTTCGGGGGATGGCTGGACCGCCGGCATCCAGCATCCCCGAGTCGAGGATGCGTATGTGGCTATCGCGCGGCTGGCGGGAGGCCGTTGCCTCGCGACCTCGGGCGATTACGCCACGACGTTTAGCGATGACTTTCGACACCATCACATTTTCGACCCGCGAACCGGCCAGTCGCCGACGGAATTGGCGAGCGTTTCGGTGGTGGCTCCGACCGCGATGGCGGCCGACTCGCTCTCCACCGCTTGCATGGTGCTGGGTGTGGAACAAGGCGCGGCGTTGTTGCGGCAATTCGAACAGGTCGACGCGCTCTGGGTGCGCAAAGACGGCCGGATACTCAAGACGGAAGGTTTTCCCCTTGAACGCTGAGCAACCACAAACTGAGCAACCGAACGCGAAGCAACCGCATGCGAAGCAGTCGCACGCGAAGCAAGCTCGGCAATTGGTTTGGTCGTTGATCGTGGCGATCCTGACGATGTTCGCCGCCGCTCGTGGCGCGTGGGCGGCCGACGACGTCATTGAGTTCCTTGCGGGAAGCAAGGTCGAAGGTCGCGTTATCAAGATCGACAAAGAGGCGAAGACAGTCGCCTTCGAGGCGAAGTTCGGAGAGAACACGCTGACGCGGGTCTTTCCTTACGGTCGAATCCATGCGGTCACTTATCAAGGAAAACGGTACGTCTTGAATCCACTTCCCGCGCCGGCAGGTTCGACGGGAAAGCCCGATTCCGGCGCGGCGAAAACGCCCGGCAACGCTGGCAACCCGAGCGGCTCCTCCGCGGGCAAGTCGGCCGTTCCCGCATTGCGGACAGCGTCGGCGATCAAAACATTGATCGAGGAAGCCGGACGGACGCCCGCGCCATGGTTCGAGGAAGCGAAGCTCGATTACCCAGCGACGCTGGATCTTTCCTGGCCGGAAAAGCCGCCCGGCGGCTGGAACAACCAAACGAATGTCGGCCAGTATTTGTGGGACGTCGTCAATCCCAATCCCAGCCGTTGGGCGAGCGGTGCGCGGTTGGTGCATTACCTGCTGGAAAACCATTCGCCCGACGCGGTTCGCCGCGTTCGTAGTCAACGCGTTCTGGGTGGAATGTATTTCAATCTGTTTCAAGATTACGCCCGCGCCGCCTACTGGTGGCAACGCGCCGGCGTCGCTTTGGGCGAGCCTGAAAGCGTATCCCTGGCCGAATGTTATTTCCGCCTTGGCAACAAAAAGATGGCGCAGGAACTGTTGGTCGATCCCGACCGGCCCCGGGCGAACAATCGTCTTTTCCAGGGAATGGTGAAGCTGTGGGGCGACATGGGGGAACCCGCGAAGGCGCTGAAAATCGCCGACTTGATCCTCAAATCGGGCGGCGAACCGCAAATGACGCATTTGCTCGCCGGCGACGCCTGCCGCGTGTCCGGCCAATACGCGAACGCGATGAAACACTATCAGCAAGCGCTCGACGCGCCCGTCGCTGGCAAGGGGCGGGTCGAACAGACAATCCGACGCGCCCGCGAAAACCTGGAAGCGGTCAAGCTGTTCGAATTGTCCGATCCGCGGCGCGTCCGAGACGGCAAACATCGATCTTCCAGCCAAGGCTATGAAGGGCCCGTCGAGGTGGAAGTCGAAGTGCAAGCGGGCCGGATCGAGTCGGTTCGCATCGTGCGCCACACGGAGAAACAGTTTTACGCCGCGCTGACCGATGTGCCGCGGCAGATTATCCAAAAACAAGGTGTGAAAGGGGTGGACGCCACCAGCCGCGCGACGATCACCGCCGAGGCCGTCATCAACGCGACCGCCAAAGCGCTGGCCGAAAACGCCCGATAAGGCTCGCCACCTTCCGACGCGCGACCGTCTCCCGTCCCCAACGTTCCCGTCCGCAAAGTTCCCGTCTCCAACGGATCGGTACTCCAACGAGCCGGCAGCTGTAGCGCGGCCCCCCCTTTCGCCATTCACTTCGAGCTTGTCTATGACCGCGCGTCTGAAAGTTGTCTGGGCGCTCGTCGCCGTG
>JBIKVL010000688.1:0-3404 GCA_044356875.1 Pirellulaceae bacterium
CCGAATCCCACATCGCGCCGGACGCCGTGGGTTTCGTTAAAGCGAACGGTCTGGGCACCATCGAGGACGACGCCCGCGAAGCGGCCGCGATCCACGCGACGGTCGGCGACACGCCGGTGACCGCCCCGAAATCCCTGTTCGGCAATCTTGGCGCCGCGGCGGGGATCGTCGAAACGATCGCGGCCGTGATGACGCTGGAAGCTGGCGAAATCCCACCCACTCGCAATTATTCCCAAGCCGACCCGAACTGCCCGGTGCGGGTCGTGCATTCGGAACCGCAACCCCTCCTGCACAACAGCGGCCTCGTGCTCGGCGCGTCCGGCACCGGGCAAACGATCGCCGCCGTCTTGGAAGCCGCCTAATCGCGCGGTCCCGCCATGTCCGACCGCGAGCCCTCCACGATATCCCCATTGCCAGTGTCCAGCGCGGCTGCCGGCGAAGCCGATCTGGCGATGGTCGCGGCGTCGCCCGCCGCCGACTTGTCGCCCGCCGCCGACTTGTCGCCCGCCGCCGACTTGTCGCCCTCGCTCGCCCGTCGTCAAGCCGGCGGTCCGCGGGCCTTCGAATGGAAGTTCCTCGTGTCCCCGGAAACGGCCGCCGCGCTCCGCGAGCGGTTTCGCAACGACTTCCAAGCTGATTCGCATGCCGATCCGGCGCTCGGTGGAGCGTACTTGGTGCGATCCATCTATCTCGACACGCCCGATTTTCGAGTGCTTCGCGCGGCGGGGCGACACGCCTTTGGCAAGTTCCGCGTGCGCGCCTACGGCGATTCCACCATTGTGTTCCTCGAACGCAAAACGAAGAGCGGCCGAGCGGTGCGGAAACGCCGCGACCAACTGGACGCCTCCGCGTGGCGCGAGGCGCTCGCCCAGTGTCACCCGGACCAACGCACCGCTACGGCGTTGTCGCCGCTCGATGATGCGCTCCAAGTCAATCGCCGCGCGACACACTGGTTTTTACGCCAGTCGCTGCGATACGACCTGCGTCCGGTGTGCCAAGTCCGTTACCACCGCGAAGCCTATTACGCCTCGAATTCGGCGGGTCGCTTGCGATTGACCTTTGATCGCGGCTTGGCCGCCGCCCGCATCGCGGGGTGGAGCTTCGCAGTCGTGGGCGAGGAACGCGAACTCCCTCTCGACCTCGAAGTCTGCGAATTCAAGTTCGCCGGCGACTTGCCGCCGATCTTTAAACGCGCGATCCAGGACTTTCGCCTGAGCCCCGGCAGCCACTCGAAGTACCGCCGAGCGATGCGGCGACTGGGCGGAGCGCACAGCGAGGAACCGGATGTTTGACTGGCTTTTGTCGAGCGAAACGCCGGCTGAATCGTCCGGATCGGCCGCGTCGCTCGGGCCAGCCGAACTGACGGTCCGTCTCCTTGCAGCGCTGCTCCTCGGGCTGGCGGTCGCCTGCATCTATCGTTGCTCGCATGGCCGCCGCAAAGAAGACGCGCGCGTGCTGTTCGCCACGCTCGTGCTGCTCAGCCTGCTGATCGCGATGGTGGCGCTGGTGATCGGCAACAGTGTCGCGCGGGCGTTCAGCTTGGTCGGCGCGCTGTCGATCGTCCGCTTTCGCACCGTCGTCGACGACACGCGCGATACGGCGTTTGTCATTTTCTCTGTAGTGGTGGGGATGGCGGCCGGCGCCGGCCTGCTGTTCGTCCCGCTGCTCGGCTTGCCCCTCGTCGCCATGACGGCGATCGCCCTTGATCGATGGCAACTCGATCGATGGCAACTCGATCGATGGCAACTCGATCGATGGCAACTCGATCGATGGCAACTCGATCGGTGGCGGCCACGTTGGATGGCTCGCGCGGCGGTGGGGGGAGCGGCCACTGGAGCTGATGTCCAGTCGCCCGCGGCGACGGAGGCGGCGAGCGATCGCTATGTCGTGCAAGCAAGAATTGGAGTTGGCTACGATCCCCACGTGTTGTTGGAGCCTGTTTTCGACCGCTGTGGCGCTGCGTGGCGGCTGCGTTCGCTGGCCACCGCCCGGCAAGGCACCGTCCTCGATTGCGTCTACGCCGTGCGGCTCAGCGCGGGGAATCGAGTGGCCAACCTGCTGGCGGAATTGAACCGGATCGAAGGCGTGCAGAGCCTAGAGGCGGTGTCCGAAAACGTCCGCCAGTCGTCGTCTTCCGCCGAGCCATAGGCGACGGCTGGGTTGGCACCCGAAATGCCCCGTCACTCATCGTTTACCGCCGAGCCGTAGGCGACGGCTGGGTTGGCGCCCGTATCAACTCCAGCGTTACGATCCCAGCTCACGCACGTTAAGCTATCGTTCGAGCGCCCAGCGATCGTCCATCGAGCGACGATCGATCCAAGCAGGACAACACAACCCCATACGTCAGGAGCAACGGCCATGGCGGTCCCCAAAGCGGCGATGAGCTCGGAGAAGCCGGCACGGATACTCAAAGACAAACTGCAGCGGGGCGAAACCGTTTACGGAACGTTGATTCAGTACGCCGTCAACCCGGCCATCGTCGACGCGATCCCAGACGATTCGCTCGACTTCGCGATCGTGACAGCCGAGCACAACGCGTTGGACTTGGCGGAGTTTTTACCGCTGCGTTACGCCTTGGCGGCTAAAGGGATCGCCTGTTTGGCACGGACCCACAGCCGCGAACCGGACGATGTGGCCAAGGTGTGCGACAGTTTCGACGGCGTGGTCGTGCCGTACGTGGAGGACGTCGAGCACTGCAAGCGACTTGCGGCCGCGGCCGTCTACCGTCCCTTGAAGGGCGTGGCGCTCGAGAGGGTGATCCGCGAAGGCGTATGGCCGAGCGAACGGACTCGGCAGTACGTCACCGAAGAGCGTTGCCGCGATACGCTGTTCGTGCCGATGATCGAATCGGTGCTTGGCGTCGAGAATGTCGACGCCATCTGCGCGATTCCTGGCGTCAACGCCTTGTTCATGGGGCCGAACGATCTCACGACGAATATGGGTATCCCCAACGACTATGACTCGCCGGCGCTCATCGCCATGATCCAAAAGGTGATCGACGTCGCGGACCGCCGCCATGTTGCGGTCGGCTGTTGGTTCGGCAAACCCGAACAGGCGGCGCGGACGCAAAAGCAGGGTGCCCGCTTCATGGTCTACTCGAACGATGGTTCGATGCTCCGCGACGCCATGTCGAAGGCGTTTGGAGACCTGCGAAAGCGGTAAGCGGCCCGGAACGGGTTGGCGGAAATCCTTTGTTTACCGCCAATACTGATCAATATTACACAAACAATTTGGGAATATGAGGTTGCGTCACGGTTTCACGGGGCGGTTGGAGCCCGATCTTCAGCGGTGCTACGGCACGTTTTTACGGGCGGTCAATCGTTGCCGATCCTTTGGCCGAAGGCCAAACTCAACATAGCCTAGGGCAACGCCCTAGAAAGTCGCGGACCACTCCGTGGTCCGCT
>JBIKVL010000689.1:0-3399 GCA_044356875.1 Pirellulaceae bacterium
AGATCTGGCTCAACGGCGAACTGCTCGCCACCAACGCCGTCTACCATTCGGGCAGCGCCGTGGATCAATACGTCGGCGCCGGAAAACTCAAGGCGGGCAAGAACGTCATCCTGCTGAAGATCGCCCAAAACGAGCAAACCGAGTCGTGGGCCCAAGACTGGAAATTCCAACTGCGGGTCTGCGATGCCATCGGCACGCCCATCCGCTAACCGACTCCAAGCCTCCACCATTTCGCCAAGGATGAACTCATGAACGCATTGCAAACAACATCCCGTTTCGTTGGCAGGCAAAAAACTGGCGGCGAACGGCTCCGATCGTTCGCGGACTCCGTCGCCAGCCTTGCGGTCGCCGCCGGCTTGGCCGTATTCACAACTTCCGCCGCGTCCGCGGCGGACTGGGCGCAATTCCGCGGACCGGCCGGCACGAGCGTAGCCGCGGACGCGAAACTGCCGACAAGTTTCAATGTCGCCGAAAAGCAGAATGTCGCGTGGCGGGCCGACCTGCCCGGACGCGGCCCCTCCAGTCCGATCGTGGTGGCTGACCGCGTCGTGGTGACGTGCTCGGATGGACCGCTGCAGGAAAAGCTGATCGTCGCCTGCTTTGATGCTAAGACGGGGAAAAGCCTCTGGCGACGGCAGTTCTGGGCGACCGGCCGTACCTACTCGCATCCCGACAGCGCGAACGCCGCCCCGACGCCGGCCAGCGACGGCAAGCGGATCTACGCGTTCTATTCGTCGAACGACATGATTTGCCTCGACCTGGACGGGAACTTGCAGTGGTTCCGTGGCTTGGCGTTCGACTATCCCAAGGCGGGCAACGACGTGGGAATGGCGTCGTCGCCCGTCGTGGTCGACGATACCGTGGTCGTGCAAGTGGAAAACCTGGGCGACTCGTTCGCCGCCGGACTGGACGCCACGACCGGCGAGACGCGCTGGCGGACTCCGCGCCGGGCAAGCATGAACTGGACATCGCCCGCCGTGTTCCGCACGCCCCAAGGCCGAAACGCCGTCTTGCTGCAGTCGCCGAAAGTGCTAACCGCGCACGACCCGAAATCGGGCGAGCAACTGTGGCAGTTCGAAGCCGATTGCCAAACGATTCCCACCGCCGTGGGAACCGACGGCCGCGTGTACGTGCCGGCGAAAGGCATCACGGCCCTCGACCTCTCCGAAGGCACCGCGCCGAAGGTGTTGTGGGATTCGAACCAACTGAATCCCGGCCCTGCGAGCCCGCTGGTCGCCGGCAACCGGATCTACGCGTTGAACCGCGCGGGCGTCCTGAGTTGCGGCGATGTGGCGACCGGCAAGTCGCTGTGGCAACTGCGCGTGGGTGGAACGCATTGGTCGACCCCGATCATCGCCGGCGGACGACTTTACTGCGTCAATCAAGAAGGCAAGGCGCGGATCATTGGCTTGAGTGATGCGAAGGGCGAACTGCTCGGCGAGGCCGATTTCGGCGAACGCGTGCAAGGTTCGCTCGCGGTCGCAGGCGACGCCTTGTTCGTCCGCAGCGACAAGCACCTTTGGAAGATCGCTTCGCCCTAACCGCGAAGCGCTGGAGCACAGGGGGATCGACCTCGCGTCGGTCCCCGACGATTATTGAACGTCTTCATCGCGCGTCGCGCGGCTCTACCGCGCGGCGCGTCACTATTTCCAGATCCTCCTGAGCACGTCCTTCTAACCTACTCGCACCGAGCGCCGGCGGCCAACCATGATCATGATGGATGGAGGTCGGCCTCGTCGCCTCACAATGCCGTCATCGTCACCCTCATCAAGCTCATCGAACATGTCGTCTTCGGCCGCGTCTCCGACTCCATCCACGATTGCGATTGTGCCGCTACCGACCGAGGCGCGACTTAATGCGATGGTCCGCCCGCCGGGATCGAAGAGCATCACGAACCGGGCGTTGGTGTGCGCCGCGTTGGCCGAGGGCGATTCGATGCTGCTCGGGGCGCTCGATAGCGATGACACGCGAGTGATGGTCGATTCGCTCCGGCGACTGGGCCTTGACGTCGAGCAGGATCTCGCGGCGGCGACGATCGCGGTCGCGGGCTGCGGCGGGCGGTGGCCGCGGCGGCAAGCCGATCTGTTCGTGGGGAACAGCGGCACGACGATCCGGTTTCTGACCGCGATGTTGGCGATCGGCGATGGCGAGTATCGACTGGATGGGGTCGCTCGCATGCGCGAGCGGCCGATTGGCGATTTGATTGACGCCTTGCGGTCACTGGGCGTCGATGCCCGCAGCGAATTGGGGAATGGGTGTCCGCCTGTCGTGATGCGAGCGGCCGGTTTGCCGGGCGGTCGCACGCGAGTGCGCGGGGACATTTCCAGCCAGTTCCTCAGCGGCTTGTTGCTCTCCGCGCCGTACGCGCGGCGCGACCTGGAAATCGACGTGGAGGGCGTGCTGGTATCGCGTCCGTACGTAACGATGACGCTGCGCGTCATGGAATCGTTTGGTGTTTCCGTCGAAGCGCCGGGACTCGAGCGATTCGTCATTCCCGCCGCGACCCGCTACGGCGAACGCAAGTACGTGGGCCGGAGTTATGAAATTGAGCCGGACGCGTCGGCGGCGAGCTACTTCTGGGCGGCGGCGGCGATCGCGGGCGGAAGAGTGCTCGTTCGCGGCTTGAACCGCGACGCGTTGCAAGGCGATGTGCGGTTTGTTGAGTGCCTGGAACGAATGGGCTGCGATGTGGAACATTCCGCCGACGGCATCGCTGTCTTAGGTGGACCTCTGCGGGGAATCGAAGTCGACATGAACGCGATCAGCGACACGGTGCAAACGCTCGGCGCCGTTGCGTTGTTCGCCGAGGGACCGACGACGATCACCGGCGTCGCGCACATCCGCCACAAGGAGACCGATCGGATCGGCGATTTGGCGAGGGAACTACGGAAGCTTGGAGCGACCGTCGAGGAGTTCGCGGACGGACTGCGAATCGTGCCCGGCAAGCTCCACGGCGCCGAAATCGACACTTACGACGACCATCGGATGGCGATGAGTCTGGCGTTGCCCGGCCTGCGAGTGCCTGGTGTTGTGATTCGAAACCCGCAATGCACGGCGAAAACGTATCCCGGATTTTTCCACGACCTCGAGCGATTGCGGCCCGCAAGCGGACCCGCCTGAATCGACGGCGTCGAGGCCCTACGAGGTGTTTGCCGAGCGATGAACATCCACGAGAGCGACCCGTTTCGGCCGCGCGATGGCGCGGAGACGCCTCGCGATGCGGCGACAGCGGAACGGAAGCCGGCCAACGCGAGCGGCTGGAGTCGGCGTCGCTGGCTGCAGTGGGCGGGACTGGCCGGCGCCGGTGCGCTCACGGGCGTTGGCGTCACGGCGTGGACCGGGTGGAATTCGTCCGACGAAGAGGTTTTGCGTCGAGGACGCGTGCCTATGCCGGCGACA
>JBIKVL010000690.1:0-3394 GCA_044356875.1 Pirellulaceae bacterium
CCGGCTCTACAAGTGATTGGATCTTCGGTGAAACCGTCCACATCCGCTCCAATGGGTGGATCGAATTGCGTTGACGAACCACGCCATGGCATTTAGAGTCTTCTCAAGATACCCATTTTCCCACGAGGATTGCCATGTTGAACCGCCGGGACGTCATGAAGGGAACCGCCACCGTGCTTTTGGCGGGAGCGGTTCAGGGACAAGAGGCGAGCGGCCCGTACCGCGAGCCGTCCGTGCGGTTCGATCGCAAGAACCTCGAAAAACTGCCCGCTTTCGCGTTTTCGCAGCCGCTGCGTCGCTTTCGGGTACCCCGACCCGTCGCGGTGGGCACCTTCGAACAACTCACCAAGCCCGACGCGAAACCGTTCGGTCCCGGCGACCCCGTTGCCATTGGCGACGTTTACCACGGCGTGGCGCGGGAATGGAACGAAACCCCGCGTCATTGGATGGCGTTCGGCCCGCCCGGCACCGAGCCCGCTCAACCGGGCGCGGCGTCCTGGCAGCAAAAGCGCGAGTTGTTTGGACGGGTTCCCGTGTTGGACAAGGAGGGCAAGGTCGTTGACTCCATCGCCAACTGGGGCCATTACCCGATCAAGTGCTTCCGGGTGCCGATCGTCGAGACGAATGTTCAACTGAGGCCAGACACCCAAGGCAATCGGCCAGCGCGGGTCTACGCGTACGCTGGCCAAATTCCCGGTCCAGCCTTGCCCTTACGTCTCGGCCAACCCGTGATCGTGCGGTATGAGAACCAACTGGACACCGAAACCTCCGTGCATTTGCATGGTGGCCACAACCCCGCGCATGCGGACGGTTTCCCCACTTTCTATATCCTTCCGGGAAAGTCGCGGGACTATTTTTATCCGAACATCGTGCCGCTCAAGCCGGACAAGAGAGCCAACGGAGCTTCACAGTACGTTCCTGACGTTGGAGAAAGCCAATCCACGGTGTGGTATCACGATCATGCGATGGACGCCACCGCGTACAACGTTTCGAAGGGTTTGGCGGGAGTCGCCCCGACTTTCGGCCAAAATGAACTGCGTTTGATCCGCGACAAAATCTTACCTGGCTTAGGCGAGGATTCCTGCTTCGACCCGGAAGGGGAGAAACTGGAAACCGATCCACAACGCGTCGCGGAACTGGAAGATCCGGATCTTCCCGGTTTTTATAGATTTGGCAAAGAGCCTTATCACAATCCCTATGACATCCCAATCGCCATCCAGGATAAAGTGATTGATTTGCGAACGGGGCAAATCGCCTACGACAATACCGGGCACAATGGCTACCTCGGCGACACGATACTGCTCAACGGCGTGGCCTGGCCGAGTTTGGAAGTCGAAAATCGCAAGTGCCGGTTCAGGTTTCTCAACGGCTCGAATGCTCGGTTTTATCGCCTTCGACTCCTATCCGAGGCGGACTACCTGCGGTTCATGCAGGAGGGAACTGGCGGCGTTCCGCTTCCGGACGGGACCGACCAGGACGTGCTCGACGAGCAGCGTGTCGTGTTCGCGAAGCGGAGCGAAACCTACGACGCGGTGTCCAAACCGTTTCTTCAGATCGGCAAGGACTCGTGGCTTTGGCCGGAGGCGATTCGAAGGAGACACGTGCTATTGGGAATGGCCAATCGAGCCGACATCGTTATCGATTTCAAACACAAAGATATCGCTCTGAATGTCAAGCCGGGTGAAACAGCCGTCTTCTATCTTGTGAACACCATGCCGCAAGCCGACGGCCGAGGTCCAAAAGGCAAACTCGACGATATTGGCGATCCGCGAGTGTTGCCGTTGCCGTTCGATTTCGATCCTCCAGCCGACAACCCGGGCGGACTCAAGCCAATTCCGCTCGTGGAACTCGACAAGCCGATGGCGCTGATGAAAATCATCGTCAACGGCCCACCGATTCCGGTGGGAAAGGATGCCTCGGTCGAGCACGGCACCGAATTGCAAGCACATGATCCGATCGAAGACCACGAAGTGGTGGCGGTCCGCGAATTCATCTTTGAACGTGGCAAAGGCGCTTGGCAAATCAATGGCCGTTTCTATGACCCGACAATCGCCAACGCGACTCCCACCCTGGGCACGGCCGAGGAATGGGTCTTGCGAAATGGCGGCGGCGGCTGGTGGCATCCGATCCATATCCATTTGGAAGGGCACCAATTGATCGGATACGAGAAGGATTTCCTTGCGGACGACGTCATCGACATCGCCGACCCGCCCGGTCGGCCGCAGTTGGATAACTTGGTGGACATCACCAACTATCTCAAAGACAACGAGCGGAGGATTCTGCACGACACAGTGGTGCTGGGACCAAACACGGTTGTGCGGATCCGCATGCGTTTCCGCACGTTTAGCGGGCCCTTTGTGTTTCACTGCCACAATCTGGAACATGAGGACATGCGGATGATGTTCAATTTCGAAACCGTGCCACGGGGAGCCACTCCCGGATCGCTGCCACCTGTCGTCGCCGCGAATGTGGCGCCGAACGCCCGCACCCATGGAAACGACGTAACCTGGCAACCGAATCGCTCCAAGACGACTCGGATCGGCGAACTCCCATGGGAGTATCGCCCAGTTCCCGAAGATCCTGTCGGCGACGCCGGCATCAATGTGATTCCTCCCCGCTCCGCCCGTCCTTGACGCAAAGCATTTATGTCTACTCCCACCCCAGCTCCCGCATCCATCCCGACCGCTCCGGGGCAAAACACGGCAATCCGCCGGGAAATTCCGCCCGTGGGTGGAATCGCTGCGCGCTATCCTAACCCGCCGCTCGTCAACCACCGTGGCGAGCGACTGCGATTCCGCGACGCGTTCGTCGACGGCCGGGCTCTGGTCGTCAGCGCGATCTACACCCGCTGCCAAGGCTCCTGTCCAGGGACCAGTTTCACCATGGAGCGACTGCGCGAGACGCTCACCCCCGTCTTTGGCGAACAACTCACGCTGGTCTCATTCACCATCGATCCGCTCGCGGACTCGCCAACGGTGCTGGCCCGCTATGCGGCGAATCTCGGTGTGGAGGGCCCGCCCGCAAAGGGACGGCCCGACTGGCAGTTTCTGACCGGGGAACCGGCCGCGATCGAGGAATTGCGCCGCGGCCTCGGCTTTTTCGACCTCAACCCGCAAGTCGACCGCGACAAGACCCGCCACGCCGCCCTGTTGCTGTTTGGCAACTCGACCGCCGACCGCTGGGCATCCCTTCCGTCCAACCTGCGGGACGGACTGCTCGTCGAGACGATCCGTCGGGTCGCCGGTTTCACCTGGCGCCAACGCTATGGGATTCCCGCCTAATCGGCTGCTGTTGCTCATTGGCCGTGGTTCGCGTCTGTCCCCCCAAACGCTTCCTGACTTTGCCGCTTCGATTCGCCAGCCGGACTTTCCGTCGTTCGCTTATCGCCGCTTGC
>JBIKVL010000691.1:0-3392 GCA_044356875.1 Pirellulaceae bacterium
CGGCTCGGACGAGCGATCGTCCCGACGTCCTATGCGTCCGAGAGTCTTTTCGTCGCATCTAACAATCCGGCCGCTCTCCCGATCGCCTCGCCGTTCCACGTGAAACTGCCGTTCTCTCGCAGGGGCGTTCCGGACTAGAATCCGCCCGTTCGGAAAGGAGGCCGAGCGGTGGGACGGATTCTCTGCGTGGCGAATCAGAAGGGCGGAGTGGGCAAGACGACGACAGCCATCAACCTGGCTGCCGCGCTCGCCAAGTCCGGCCAACGCACCTTGCTGATCGATCTCGATCCGCAGTGCAACGCCACGTCTGGACTGGGGCTGGCTCCGACCGAGCGGCACGCGTTGGTGCTGCGAAAACCGCTCCGCGAAGCGCTGCTCGACACGCGCGTCGCGGGCCTGCAAGTCTTGCCGGGTAGCCGCAGCTTTCAGGACGTCGAAGTCCTGGCTCAAGGGGAACAAGGCGAGTCATCGACGCTGCGCCAACACCTGGCGACGGGGATGAACGCCTTCGACTTCGTCTTGATCGACTGCCCGCCATCGCTCGGACCGCTGACCCAAGCGGCGCTCGCCGCATCGACCGAAGTGCTGATGCCGATCCAGTGCGAGTACTTCGCGATGGAGGGGCTCACGCAAATGATCCAGGTCATTCGCGGCGTGATGCAGCGCCAGCCAGGGCGGCTCGAATTCGGCGGCATCTTGCTGACCATGTACGACGCCGGCCTGGAACTGACGAGGGAAGTGGAAAACGAAGTCCGCGAATTTTTCGGGGACATCGTCTTCGACTCGGTGATCCCGCGGGACGTCGCGGTATCGGAATCGCCCAGCCATGGACTGTCGGTGTTGGACTACCAACCCCGATCCCGTGGCACTCGGGCTTACGTGGAACTGTGCCAAGAGATTCTCAATCGATAGCCAAGAGGGAGCGACCGCATGACGAAGGATCGACGACTGGGTAGGGGACTCGCCGCGCTGTTGGGTACGCCCATGAACGACAGCGACGACCAGGGAGCCGCGCAGGATGCGTCCGCTACGCCCCATCAAGGCGGCACGGGCGCGGGGCCAACGGGGACGCCAACGGCCGCGATGCCGCCGGCCGGCATGGCGACGGCCGCGATGAATCCGGCCGGCATGGCGTCGGCGACGCCATCGCCCCACGCGCCGTCGATGCACACGCCGTCGATGAAGACGCCGGGGCCGGCTGCGGCCCCGTCCTCTGCAACTTCGTCCTCGGCGGCCCCGTCCTCTGCGGCGGCGATGTTGGCGGCGGACGACGCTTCGCGGGGCGAGCTGCTGCATCTGCGAGTGGACGAGATTTCGGAGAATCCGTTCCAGCCGCGGCGCGACTTCAGCGATTCGGAAATCGCGTCGTTGGCGGAGAGCCTCAAGGAGCACGACTTGCTGCAGCCGGTGTTGGTGCGGCGAGTGAACGGGCGGTATCAGTTGATCTCGGGGGAACGCCGGCTGCGAGCGGCCACGCGTGCGGGCTGGAAGACGATCCCGGCGCGGCTGCGCGAGGCCGACGATCGCTTGGTCGCCGAATTGGCGATCATCGAGAATTTGCAGCGCAAGGATCTGAACCCGGTCGAGAAGGCGATGTCGTTTAAGCGGTATGTCGAACAGCACCGCTGCACGCAGGACGAGCTCGCTCAGCGGCTGAAGCTGGATCGGTCGACGATCGCCAACCTGATGCGATTGCTCGAGCTTCCCGCGCAGGCGCTCGACGCGATCCGCAACGGACTGGTGACGGCGGGACATGCGCGGGCGTTGTTGCCGTTGGGGGACGCGCGAGCCCAGGTGGCATTCTGCGAGCGGATTGTGCGGGAGGAGCTAAGCGTTCGGGACGTCGAGCGGATGGTGGCGGAACAGATCGAATCGGAGGACAGTGGCCGGAGTCCGGTGGCGGGCAAAATCCAGCCAGCGGGCAAGCGGCCGCGCAGCGAGCAGGTGGCGTCGTTGGAACAGGAGCTGCGGGCCGCATTGGGAGCGAAGATCGAAATCCGCACGGCGGCGAAGGGCCGGGGCAAAATCATGATCCACTTCAACGACCACGACGACTTCGAACGGGTGTTCGAGCAGTTGGTGGAAGGCGGCACCCGCGCGACGAAGATCGTCTAGTCCTCCGCGACTGTGGTGGCTGAAACAGCCGTGGCCGCCAAGGCCGCGGCTGTGGGTCGAGCCGGTCGAGCCGAAAAATCAAAACTTCCGCCGTGCCGGTGGCGTAACCAGCGAACCTCGTCTCGACGAGTCGAGTCCAACTTACTAGCATGGGGCCGTGTTGGATGGACCGAGCGGGCCTTGCGGTTCACATCGCAGTGCCCGGCGCCGTTTTTCGGAACAGTGCTCGCCTACGCGGTATCGATCCGTTCGCTCATCGGGGTGTAGCTCAGCCTGGCTAGAGCGCTTGCTTTGGGAGCAAGAAGTCGCAGGTTCAAATCCTGTCACCCCGACTCTGAAATCGTGAAGCCCTTCGATCATTCGGTCGGAGGGCTTTTTTCGTGGGGTTTCCGAGGCGGATCATCAAGAACCGGTGGTTCAAATTCCGTCATCGGCTTTAGAGTGTTCTTCGCACCTTTGCCGCAACTTATTACGGTCACAGATATTAGTGCGGTTCAAACATGGCCTTGACTTTCACAATGAATCAGTGGGGAACTAGAATCTGCCCTCGAATTGACCCTAGAGACAAAGATTGAAGTCCTCTGTGGCAGGACTGATTCCATGACCCCCACCTTGAATCGCCTCAGATTCCCCCTCTGTCCTGCTCTCGCGTTGCTGGCCTCGCTGCACGCCGCCGACCAACCCGCCAAGCCGAATCAGGATCAATCCACAGGTATCGATCCTGACGACGGAACTTCACCTCGACCGAACAAAGCAATCCCGCCAAAGTTCATCCCAAATCCAGGCAGCACGGCGGACTACAACCGCGCCAAGCGCACCTGCACGAGCGTGCTGCTCAACAAACCCACCGTGCTCGCCAATGGCGACTGGTTGTTGCCAATCGGCAGGCTGCAATCGGGAAATCTGCTGCTGGTGAAGCACCTCGGCATCGACGAGGACCCGCTGTCGGCCGGCAAAGCCAAACAGCGCCGCGAACTCACCGCCTTCCTCTCGAAGGATGATGTCAAGACTTGGTCCGCGTGAAATCGAACCGTCGTCTCATCAGTAAAGGAGGAACCCCGGAATTAAAACACCTGCCCTCACAATCCTCATCGCCCTGCTGCTCGCGCCGCCGGCATTTGCGCAGGCCATCGAATTCCGCTCTAAACCGCAGGTTCGCCTCGCGGAGAATGGAGTCTCTCGTCACGCGATTGTCATTGCGTCCGGCAAGACAGCGACCGAAGCCGAGCGATTCGCGGGAGACGAACTGGCGCTGTTTCTCCGGAAGGTTACCGGTG
>JBIKVL010000692.1:0-3386 GCA_044356875.1 Pirellulaceae bacterium
AGACCACGCCGCCGCTGGCGCGCGTGGGCGATAGCCAACCGACCGGTAGAAAAAAATCTTGCTGTCATCGCCCTGGGTGCTACGAGTTGTTCATTCCCGATCCACGAACTCCTGATCAGAAATACTTCAGTCCCGACTGCGCACAGGCGATGCGTCGAGTTTTGGTTCGTGAAAAGCGTTACCGCGATCGGCTCGAAAACGACTAATTCGAACTCGCCACGCCTCGATCGTAAAAGGCCCGTCGGCCGCTACCACTCGACGCCTTCGACGACCGTCTGCGACTTTATCGGCTGGTCCAGCCGCGGCTCGAACGGCAGATGGCGTCGTCATTGCGCGAATATGGACAAATCTCGCCCGTTGTTGTCTGCCGACTCGACGGCCGCCTCGTGCTGGTGGACGGCTTCAAACGGCTGCGGGCGGCCCGTTCGCTTAAAGAATTCACCCAGCTTAACGCGCGTCTTTTGGAGACCGATGCCCAAGGCGCTAAGGCGGCCATCTTCCAATTGAATCGCGTCGCCGGCAAACCGGTGGAACTCGAGGAGGCTTGGATCATCCATGCGCTCATCACTCAGGATGGATTGAAGCAAGCCGATGTCGCCAAGCTGTTTGGACGCCATAAGAGCTGGGTGAATCGCCGTTTCGCGTTGCTACAAAGGCTGTGCGATGGAGCGCTGGAATCGCTCCGATTGGGCCTGCTGACGCCGACCCAGGCCCGACATCTCACGCGGTTGCCGCGCGGCAACCAGGGCGCCGTCCTGGCGGCCGCCAGCAAAGAATCGCTCACGTCCCGCGAACTGTCGGGGGTCGTGGATCTGCTAAACGACTGCGGCACGGCGGAGCAAACGACCGCCGTGCTGGCCAAACCGCGCGACGCGCTGCGAAAGGCGGGAGACGCCAGCCTGCCGCCGTGGGATCCGCGAATCGGTTCAGCCGCGAATCGCGTCGCCAAGGATCTCGCTCGGCTGTCCGACGGCCTCGTCAAAATGCATTCCTGGCTGCGTTCGGAACGCCGCCGGGAGTTACGTCGGAGCGATTGCAAGACGCTGTCGACGGGCTTCGCCAAATTCGAACGGGAACTCAAGTTGGTCCTGGAGGCAGTGGCCGACTTCCATAATGAAATGAAACTGCCATGAAGGATTCGAGCGAAACGGGCCTGCGGAACGAGGTTCTTCACCGGCACCACCAAGGGGAATCCCAGCGGCGCATAACGCGACAACTGGACGTCAGCCGCTGGAAGGTCGCCGAGATCGTCGCCGGCTTCGAACGGGATCGAGCCCCCGAGTCCCCGAAAGCGCCGATTCCAGCCAACCTTGAGCGGCCGACCGGAAAGCGCGGCAGCAAACTCGACGCTTGGGAGCCGCAATTGCGCGAATTGTTGCAACGCTATCCAAACATCACCGCCACGCGGATGTTCGAGGAGCTTGCCAAGCTTGGATATAAGGGCCGTTACTCCTTGGTGCGCGACCGGGTCCGCGAACTGCGGTCCCGTCCTGCGAAGCCGCTGACGGTCCGCTTCGAAACGGGCCCGGGCGAACAGGCCCAGATGGACTGGTCGACATACGAAATCCCGTTCACCGAGGAGGGGCGCCGCAAGGTGAACGCCTTCAGTTATGTGCTTGCGTATTCCCGGCGGCAATATGTGTCTTTCACCGAACGGCAGGACTTCGAAACGACTATCCGCGAGCATATCCAGGCGTTCCGGCATCTGGGCGGACCGGCGGCGGTCTGCCTTTATGACAATATGAAGGTCGTCGTGACCCGCTGGGAGGACGGCCAGCCGCTCTACAATACACGATTCCTATCATTCGCCACGCATTATGGCTTCAAGCCATGGGCTTGCCAGATACGCCGGCCGCAGACCAAAGGTAAAGTGGAACGCCACTTTCAATACATCGAGGGGAACCTTCTGAATGGCCGCACCTTCCGGTCGCTCGAGCATCTCAATGAAGTCGCTCGGTGCTGGCTGTCCGAAATCGCGGACCGGCGCCAGCATGGCACGACGCGAAAGACGCCGCTGGAACTGCATGCCGAGGAACTTCCCCATCTGTTGCCAATGCCGAACCTGGAATTCGATACGTCACAAGTCGTCTACCGCCATGTCGAATCCGATGGAACAATCCGATACGAGAACAATCGTTATTCCGTCCCCTGGCAATTGGTGGGCGAACTGCTTCCAGTAAGGATCGCGGAACGCTCCCTGATCGTTTATGGCCGCCATCTAACGCCGGTCGCCGAGCATCGTCTTGCGCACGGGCATGCGTTGGAGCCGATCATGGATCCTTCCCATGCTCCGCCTAGGGACCATGAGGAGCAATTGCAGCGCCTCCGCGAACGATTCGCCGAGCTTGGCGAAGCGGGCCCGCGCTTCCTGGAAGGACTGCTGTCGAAACAGCGTTGCGGCAAACACCAAGCGGCCCAGGTATTGGCATTGCTGCAAGCCTATCCCAAAGCGGACGTGCTGGCCGCAATGGCCCGAGCCGTCGCATACCATGCTTATGGATTATCTTCTTTGGAAAGAATCCTCGCGCATACAAGTAAGCCGAAAGCCGGCTGGCAGCAAATCAGCGAGTCCGAGCAGCGGGCTCTCTTGCGACTGACCCAAACCGAGCCAATTGGGCCGCGGCACAGCCGCGAGTATCAAGACTTGATCAATCGACAAGCGGAGGAAGCGGTTCTATTCGAAAAATCTTTCAATGGAAGGCCTATTTATGAAGAAGGGTCCGAAAGCGGCGGGATCGGCCGCGCAGGCGACAGTCCAGACCAGTCAGCGAGACCGGATTCTGGGACATCTGAAAACGCTTAAGGTCCAGCTCGTGGCGGAACATCTGGACCGGATGGTCCGAGAGGCGACGGAGAACAGCCATTCGTCATGGGAGTTCCTGGAGCGATTGTTGGAAAGGCCCGCCTTGGAACATCGCCAACGGAGCGTTGAACGCCGCATCCACGAGGCGCGGTTCCCGACAACGGCCAGCCTGGAGTCGTTCGACTGGTCTTTCAATGCCAAAACGATTCCCCAGGCCCCCTTCCAGGAACTGGCGACAGGCGAGTTCCTCGCGCGGCGAGACAATCTCGTATTCGTGGGAAAGAGCGGCTTGGGGAAGTCGCATCTGGTTCAAGGAATTGGCCGGGCATGTTGCGCCTTGGGGTACCGCGTGCGGTATGTGACGAGCGCAGCGTTGCTTGAAGAGCTGACAGCCGCCGCTGGCGACAAGTCGCTGGCCAAGAAGGTGCGTTACTATCGGTCTTTCGATCTCTTGATCATCGACGAGTTCGGCTTCGACAAGCTGGAGCGGCGCGAGTATCCCGAGTCGCCGAGCCTGTTGTATAAGGTAGTGGATAGCCGAAACGGCCATGGCTCCACGGCATTCGTCACCAATCTGGACTTC
>JBIKVL010000694.1:0-3385 GCA_044356875.1 Pirellulaceae bacterium
CTGGCGTGCGAAAAGGCGCGCTGGAGCGCGCCTCGGCAGGTCAGGCGCCAGGCAATCGGCGAGTGGCTCTTCGGGCCGTCGAATGACTCCAAGTCGTGCGTTTAACCTCAATCGAACGACAGGCCTGTGTCCCGATTGGTACACTGCTTGCAGCATCGCGATGACGTCAAAGCGAGTCCGGTTTTTGCGAAGGAGCGACGTATGTCCCGAATGGTGATCGATCCGCCGGCGAGCGGTTTGCGTCCAGACGGCACGTTCGCGGGTGGCTGGTGGCACGAGGACGCCGAACATGGCCGGATCGTCTGCGATCTGTGTCCCCGCGAGTGCCACTTGAAGCCGGGCGACCGCGGTTTCTGCTTCGTACGCCAGAATGTCGACAACGAAATGGTGTTGACGACCTATGGCCGGAGCACCGGTTTTTGTATCGATCCGATCGAAAAGAAGCCGCTCAATCATTTCTTCCCCGGCACCAGCGTGCTGTCGTTCGGCACGGCGGGCTGCAATCTGGGCTGTAAGTTTTGCCAGAATTGGGATATCTCGAAGTCGCGCGAGGTGGAGCGTTTGAGTCAACTTGCGACGCCCGACGCGATTGTCGCGGCGGCGAAAAGGTACGACTGCCGCAGCGTGGCGTTTACCTACAACGATCCGGTGGTCTGGGCCGAATACGCGATCGACACGGCGCGGGCATGCCGCGAGGCCGGGATCGCGACGGTCGCGGTGACAGCGGGCTATATTTCGCCGGCCGCTCGCGGACCGTTTTTCGAGTTCATGGATGCCGCGAACGTCGACCTGAAAGGTTTCACCGAGGATTTTTACTACAAGATCACCTATTCGCATTTGCAGCCGGTGCTGGACACGATCGAATGGTTGCGGCGCGAGACGGGCGTGTGGGTCGAGCTGACGAATCTGGTGATTCCCCGCACGAATGACTCGCCGGACGAGCTGCGGCAGTTGTGTCGCTGGGTGGTCGATCATTGCGGCGACGAGACGCCCGTGCATTTTTCGGCCTTCCATCCCGATTTCCGGATGCGCGACCTGCCGCCCACGCCGCTGGAAACGTTGATCGAAGCCCATCAGATCGCCCGCGGCGAAGGTCTCAAGTACGTTTACGTGGGCAATGTCAACGATGTGGCTCGACAGAGCACCTATTGTCCCAAGTGCGGGGAGCTGCTCATCGCGCGGGACTGGTACGATTTGGGCGCGTACAAACTGAAGGGAGATTGCTGCGGCCACTGTGGCCATCGAATTGCGGGCCACTTTGCCGATCGTCCGGGCACATGGGGACGCCGTCGACAGCCGGTGGACATGGCGCCGTTCGCGAAACCGCTGGCCGGGCCGCGCGTTGTACCGGTGTCAAACCTCACTCCCAATGCGACTCCCAATGCGGCTCCCAACGCGGTTCTTGATCCGGCTCCCAATCCAGCTCCGAAGCCACCCACGCTTGTCACTCTTGGAGGTCCGATGAATTCGCCAGTTGTGAAGTCGCCCGCCACCGATCCGGCGGCCACTAAGCCAGCGGCCACCAAGCCAGCGGCTGAGACCGCTCCGCTTTTGAGCGAATTGCAGGAACGCGCGGTGTTGGCGGCGGCCAATGCGACGGTGTTGCGGGCCTTGGCGAAGCTTCCGACGCGGCTGGAGGACGCGGCGCTTGCGGGGGCGGCGGAAACGCCCGTCATGGGGGCGTTTGTGACTTTAAAGCGGCGAGGGAGGCTGCGGGCCTGCTGCGGGGCGCTGGGCGCCACGATGCGGCTGGCGGACGCGCTGGTCCAAGCGGCCGTGCGGACGGCGACGGAGGACACTCGGCTGCCGACGATTTCGCCGACCGAATTGCCGTTCCTCTCGGTCGATGTCAATTTGCTGCACGGTTTTCGGCGGGTTGATGCGCGGGGACGGGAGCGGCTGTCGCGGGTGGAAGTCGGGCGTCATGGGCTGAGGATTCAGCGGGGAGATAGCGCTGGTCTGCTGCTGCCCAGCGTCCCGGTCGAGAACGGCTGGGACGGCGAAACCTATTTGCGTCAGGTTTGTCGCAAGGCGGGGCTGCCGACCTCGGCGTGGGAAAGCGACGATGTCGAATTGATGACCTTTGAAAGCCGCGAGTTTGGCGGGCCGTTCGACCTGGCGTCGATAACGGGCGAAGAGGCGGCGACCGCAAGGATGCGATTCCATCGGTTCGCGGGCGGGGTCGAGCCTGTCGAGTTCGAGTTGTTGGAACAGCATGCGAGGATGAACATCGTCGCGTTGGTGCGGGGCGCGACGCCGCACTACTACATGCCTGGCGGACCGGATGGCGACGTGACCGGATTGGCGTTGGCCGTATCGTGGCCCGGCGCCTCCGAACCGCTCACGGTCATGCAGTTGTCGCTGCGGCCGGGGGTTCCCCTACAGTCCTCGCTGTTCCAGCTCTGCGAAACGTTGGCGCGGCGTCTGCAAGCCGCCCGGCTCGATTCGGCGGCGCTCCAAGCGCTGTCGGTAAAGCTCGCCCTGTTTACCGACCCCGCAATGCATGGCT
Organism: Pirellulaceae bacterium; assembly: GCA_044356875.1. Classification (GTDB taxonomy): domain Bacteria; phylum Planctomycetota; class Planctomycetia; order Pirellulales; family Pirellulaceae; genus CAIXSC01. The sequence continues at coordinate 2,510 of JBIKVL010000694.1, forward strand.
CGGTCGATGAGCCGGACTTGCGGGGCGTTGACCCGACGCGGCGGGCGCTGGTGGTGTTCGAACAGGGGCGGGCGGCGATCGCGTTTGACCGCGCTGCGACTCCCGAGCAACTGCTGGAACGGCTGGGAGAGCGGCTGTTGATCCTCGACCCGCCGCTGGCTGGCCTTTACAGCGTCGCGATCCAAACGAGCGTCGAGCGGTTCGAGTTTTCCAGCGCGCCAGCGGGCATCGAGGTTGGCGGCGCACGGCGGCCGGCGGTCGCGGGCACGTTTTATCCGGCGGACCCGCGCGAGCTGGAGCGGATGGTGGACAATTTGTTCGCGGCGAGTTCGCGGACGCCGGAACGATGGCCAGCGGCGATGCTGCCGCACGCGGGATTGATGTATTCCGGCCGTTTGGCGGCCGCGGTGCTCAACCGGCTCGAGATCCCCGAGACGGTGGTGATCATCGGCCCGAAGCACACGTCCCTGGGAGTGGAATGGGCCGTAGCGCCGCAGCGCGAGTGGGAATTGCCAGGAGCGCGTTTGGCCGCCGACCCGGAACTGGCTCGGTGGCTGGTCGAGGCGATCCCCGGTTTGCGGTGGGACGCGGCGGCCCACCAGCGCGAACATTCGATAGAAGTCGAACTGCCGTTGCTGGCTCGGCTGGCGCCGAAGACTCGGGTAGTGGGGATCGCGATTGGCGGTGGCGGCTGGAGTCGCTGCCAACAGTTCGCCACGGGGCTCGCGGGGGTGTTGCGGAATCTGCATCCCCGGCCGCTGTTGTTGATTTCGAGCGACATGAATCACTTCGCGCCGGACGCGGAGAATCGCCGCTTGGATGAAATCGCGTTGCGGGCGTTCGAGAGCCGGGACCCTGAGTTGCTCTTGCGGACCG
>JBIKVL010000693.1:0-3385 GCA_044356875.1 Pirellulaceae bacterium
GGCTTCTTCGAGTCCGGTCCATAGCGTTGGAACACATGCTCGGGTTCGCGCGACGTGTCCGTCAATTCGGGCACCGATGTCTGCATACGAAACGCCAATTCGTACTGGGCGATCCGCGTGGCGATCTCGGGATCGCCATCCTCGGCCGCCTCCAGGCGATTCAGCCGCGCGAGGTCGTCGAGCATGCGGCGGCGAGTCGCGGCGTCGACGCCGGCAGGGTTCGACAAATGCGGCACCGGATCGCCGATCGAGCGGAACTTCACGCCTTGGAAACGCGTGGGGAGAAAGCCGCTGCCCCACAGCCGATCGTACAACGGCTGATCGTTCGGGTTGCCACTGCCTTGCGACACCATGGCGACGAACGCCGGCAGGTCGGCGTTTTCGGCGCCCAGCCCATACGAAATCCACGCCCCCATGCTCGGACGGCCCGCGAGCTGCGCTCCAGTCTGGAAGAACGTCACCGCCGGATCGTGATTGATCGCCTCGGTATGCAACGTCTTCACGAATGCCAGTTCGTCGGCGACCCGCGCGGTGTGCGGCAGCAGCTCGCTCAGCCACGCGCCCGACGCGCCATGCCGCGCGAACCGATAGCGGCTCGGCGCGATCGGGAAGCTCTCCTGCCGCGATGTCATGCCGGTCAATCGCTGCCCGCGGCGGACCGAATCGGGCAAGTCGACGCCGCGCAGCTTTTCCAGTCCCGGCTTCGGATCGAACAGATCCAACTGCGACGGCGCGCCCGACTGGAACAGATAGATCGCCCGCTTCGCCTTCGCGGGAAAATGAGGAATCCCCGGCAACCCGCCGCTTGCCGCTCGTTCGGCCGCGTCACGTTCGGCTGCGCTGGCCGCCCGAGCAACTCCACCGCCACGGGGCGAACTGAGTCCACGACCGCCGCTTGCCTCATCGAGCAGCGTGCCCAGCGCCATCGCGCCCAGCGATAGTCCGCCCGCTCGCAGCAATGCGCGTCGAGCGGCTCGGAACGCGGCTCGACGCGCGTCCTCGACTTCGACATGATTCCAGCCACTTTGATCGCTTCCAGACGCGGAATGAATACGCATGAACGGGAACTCCTCGCGTGCTTCTTTCTCGCTCCACTGGCGTACGGAGCGACCCTATCTTAGCTCAGGTGGCTGTCCCAGGGCGTGGAGCATTTCTTCGAGCAGTTCCAGCGGCAGGCCGACGACGTTGGATTCGCTGCCGTCGAGCAGATGGATCCAGTCGAGGCCATCTTGATAGCCGAAGGCGCCCGCCTTTCCTTCCCATGCGCCCGTGTCGAGATACGCTTCGAGCTCGCGGTCGGAGACGGCGTCCATGACCAACCGACTGACGGCGACGCGGACGTGGTGTTCGTCGGAGGGGCGAAGCCACAGACAGAGGCCGCTGTAGACGTGGTGTTCGCGGCCGCGGAGCAACCGCAGCATCTCGCCCGCGTGCTCCCGGTTCCGCGGCTTGCCAAGGATGTGCCCCATGCATTCGGCCACCGTATCGCAGCCGATCACCAGCCCCTCGGGGACGCGTTGAGCCACATCGCCCGCCTTCTGCCAGGCCAGCCGGGCGACGAGTTCCGGTGGCGTTTCCCGGCTGCAGATGCCGCACTCGGCCGACTCGTGCGGCAACACGATCGAAAAGCGGTAGCCGGCGCGTTCCAGCAGTTCGCGGCGCCTGGGCGACTGGCTGGCGAGAATCAACGGTTCGACCGGCAAACGCGGCGCCTGGCGGCTTTCTTCCATACGACGCCCAACCTCCTCGGCGGCCGATACAATGCCCCGATGCCTGAAGAACTACAAGTCCTGTACGAGGATAACCACTTGCTGGTTGTCAACAAGCCCGCCGACTTGGCGACCATGGGCGTCAGCGACAGCGAGCCCAGCCTTTGGCGGCGGGCGTGCGCTTACCTGAAGGCGAAGTATGCCAAGCCCGGCAACGTCTATTTGGGGGTGGTGAGCCGCGTGGACGCGGCGGTCACCGGGGCGGTTGTCTTCGCCCGCACCTCGAAGGCGGCGGCCCGCTTGTCCGAGCAATTCCGCGAGGCGTCGGTCGGCAAGGTGTACTGGGCGTTGGTCGAGCGTCCGCCCGATCCGCCCCGCGGCGCCTGCACCGATTGGCTGGTGAAAGACGAGGCGCGGCGGCGAATGATTCTTGTCGCGTCGTCCGTTCCCGGAGCCCAAGAGGCACGGCTGACCTACCGCACGCTCGAGCAACTCGACGCGGCGACGCTCGTCGAGGTCCGGCTGGAGACGGGCCGCAAACATCAGATCCGAGTGCAACTGGCCGCGCGCGGCTGGCACGTTCTGGGGGATGAAAAGTATGGAGCGCGGTCGCGGTTCCCCCGCGGCATCGCGCTGCACGCCCGACGGCTCGTCATCGACCACCCCGTGCGCCACGAGCCGCTCGACATCGTCGCGCCGCTCCCCGCCTACTGGCCGCGGCCAGGAAACGCCTTTCTGCTATAATGCTTGACGTGCCGTAGATGCCTGGCGTGCCGTAGCTGCTTGACGTGCCGTTGGCACAGTGTTGGCACGGTTGTCGATTTCGAGTCTGTCAGCGAGGTGTTCGCAATGAGCCATGGTCGTCCCGGACATGCCGCCCCCGTGCAAGTTTCGCTTGAACCGGCCGAAGGTTGGCACTGCACGCATTCGTTCTACCGGTTCGACCGGGAAGTGCTCTCGCGGCTGTCGGTGGCGCAGCGGCGAACCGGAGCGGCCCAGGTGGCGGCAGCGCTCGATCCCCAAGGGCCCGAGGCGACGAGCCGGTTGCAGACGAGCCTCGTCAGCGGCCACAAAGCCGATTTCGCCGTCATGCTCATGGACGCCCATCCACTCAAGGTGGAAGCGATCAACCAACGGCTGCTCGGCAGCGAACTCGGACCGGCGATCGTTCCCACCTACTCGTTCGTGTCGGTGACGGAAGTCTCCGAGTACGTGCCGTCGGTCGAACAGTACGCCAAACGGTTGATCGATGAAGGGGAAACCGAGGGCACGCCGGCCTTCAATGCCAAGGTGAAGGCCTACACCGATCGCGAACCGTTCATGCGCCGCCAGCGGTTGACGCCCGACTTGCCGCCCTGGCCAGCCACCTGCTTCTACCCCATGAACAAGAAGCGCAAGGTGGGGGAAAACTGGTTCACGCTGCCGTTCGCCGAGCGGAACCATCTGATGGCGGAACATGCCCGCAGTGGGATGGCGTTCGCGGGCAAGGTGTCGCAGCTGATCACCGTGGGCGTGGGGCTCGACGACTGGGAGTGGGGCGTGACGCTGTGGGGAGCGAACCCGGCGTTTCTCAAGGACATCGTCTACAAGATGCGGTTCGACGAAGCGAGCGCGCGGTACGCCGAATTCGGAGCGTTCTACGTGAGCTACATCATGAGTGCGTCAGAGATGCTGCA
>JBIKVL010000695.1:0-3375 GCA_044356875.1 Pirellulaceae bacterium
GCTACGTTGAGTTTGGCCTTCGGCCAAAAAATCGGCAACGATTGACCGCGCGTGAAAACGTGCCGTAGCACTGCGGGCGATCGGGTTCCGACCGCCCCGAGAAACCGCAACGCAACCTTCTATCCTGCAATTGTTTACGGAACATTGAACGGTATTGGCGGTAAACGACGGACTCCCGCCCCGCTGGTCACTTGGGTCGCGTTGACTTGCCGCGTTTTTGCAGCATCGGCGCCAGTTCGCCGACAAAATCTTGCACGTCCGTAAACTGGCGGTAGACGCTGGCGAAGCGGACGTAGGCGACTTGATCCAGTTCCACTAGGTGCGCCATGACCAGCTCGCCGATCGCCCGCGTTTCGACTTCCTCGTAGAACTGCTGGTGGATTTCGCGTTCGATTTTAGCCACGGTGTCCTGGATCTGTTCGTCTTTGAGCGGCCGTTTCCAGCAGGCGCGTTCGATCCCGGCGCGGATTTTTCCAATTTGGAACGATTCGCGAACCCCGTCCTTCTTCACCACCTTCATCGGTGTTTCGACGACTTGTTCGGTCGTGGTGAAGCGGTGATGGCACACGAGGCACAATCGGCGCCGCCGCACCAATCCGCCGTCGTCGCCCGATCGCGAATCCACCACACGATCGTGGTCCTTGCCGCATTTGGGACAACGCATGATCGACCTCCGTGACAACAACGACGTGATCCGGGACCTGCCTGTGGTCCGAAAACCCAGTCTGTGGCCTGTAAACATAGCCTATGGCTGAAACCCGGCTAGTCGTCGGCGTTGAAATTCGGCCACACGACCGTTTCCGCTATAATCCCGGCGTCATCGAGTCGCTGGACTAGGGCGAATGGGGAATCGGATTCTGCGGGGGCTCCAATGAAGTGTCATGCGTGCGGCGCGGGAAACTCGGACGAAGCGGCTTTCTGTCAAAAGTGCGGAGCGGCGTTGACCGGCCATCCGCCGGGTGGACCCGGCAATGCGCGGACAACGGCCGCTGAAGGCCTGCGGGCCGCCGCGAACACCGCTGGCAAAGGCTCCGACCCCGAGGAAAAACTCTGGACCGGCGGTTTTTCCGGCAAGGCAATGCTCGGCACGTGGCTTGCCGCCCTCGTGCTCTCGATGGGACTGATCGTGCTGGCGACGCTGATGCCGATCCCCGTGTTGCCGCTCGTCGTGGCGGGCGTCATCGCGCTGTTGTGGATCTACGCCGTGGGCGTTTTCATCGTGCGCCGCCTTTCCGTTCATTACACGTTGACCAACCAGCGGTTCCTGCACGAATCGGGCCTGTTCACCCGCACGACCGACCGCATCGAGGTGATCGACATCGACGACGTCACTTTCCGCCAAGGAATGATCGAACGCATGCTTGGCGTCGGCACGATCCAGCTCGATTCCAGCGACCGCACGCACCCGCGGCTGGTGCTCGCCGGAATCGACAACGTGAAAGTGGTCTCGGGCATGATTGACGACGTGCGCCGCAAAGAGCGCCGCCGTCGCGGCATTCACATCGAACAAGTGTGACGAGGGCGCCCGCCTTCCGTCCGGAGCGAGCTGCGATGTTGACCGACGAAACCCGCCTGCGAGATTTTCCCAGCCTCTCGGACCGGACTTATCTCAATTCGGCCGCGGAAGGCATTCCGCCGCCCGCCGTCCGCGAGTCGCTCGCGGCCTACTTCGCCGACAAAGAACTGGGGATGGACGGCCGGCCGCGGCATCAAGCCCAGTGGCAGGCAGCCCGCACCTTGGTCGGTGAAATGTACGGACTTGGCGCGGACGAAATCGGCATCTGCTCGTGCGCGTCCGAAGCGTTCACGCTCGCGTCGCTTGCGCTGCTGTTGCAGCCGGGCGACGAGGTTGTGGTCAACGACCTCGATTTTCCCGCCGGCGTTTCCCGCTGGGTGCAGCCGGACAGTCCGGCGACCGTGCGAGTCTGGCGCCACCGCGACGGCGCGCTGCACCTCGAAGACCTCGTGCCGCTGCTCAACGGCCGCACGCGTCTCGTCACCACTTCGCTCGTCAGTTTCTACAACGGCTTTCTGCTGCCACTGCCACCGCTGGTTGAAGCGGTTCGGCGCCATTCGGCCGCCAAGCTGATCGTGGATGTCACGCAGGCGCTCGGCCGCATCCCGCTCGACCTGCGCGGCGTCGATTTGATCGTGAGCAGCACGCATAAATGGATTCTCGCCAGCCATGGCGGCGGCTTGGTCGGCGTGCCGCGCGAGCAGGCGGATGGTTGGACGATTCCCGCCGCCGGCTGGTTCCACTTGCAGGATCCCTTCGGGGCGGACCGGTTCACGGCCGCGGCGCCCAAGCCAGGCGCGGCCGGCTTCATGATCGGCATGCCGAACTATCCGGCCATCTACGCGATCCGCGCGGCGCTCGATTACATCCGCGGTGTCGGCGTCGAGCGGATCGAGGCGGCCGCCAGGCCGCTCGTCCAGCATTGCCACGAAGAACTCGCGAAACTCCCGCTTAAGTTAATCACGCCCGGCAATCCCGAAACGCTCGCGGGAATCATCGCCTTCACGCATCCCGACGCGTCGCGACTCCACCGCGCTCTCCAAGAACGCCGCATCCATGTTATGTGCCAAGCCGGCCGCATGCGGATCGCGCTCCATGGCTACAACACATTCCGAGACGTGGAAACGCTCGTGTCCGCGTTGCGGGATGAGCTCGGACGGTAAGCGGGATAGAGGCTTCGATCAGCAAGACCAACTTGAAACAATCACTAAGGAGTTCGTGGCCATGGGACAAGAACCGGCGACGCCCAATCCGTTTCAAGACCGAGCACAAGGTTCGATCCATCCGCCGCCGCAACCTCAGCAAGTTGGCGAACCGACGGATCAGCAGAAGTACAACATGGTCAGCGACACGGTAATTGGCGCCAATCTCCGCATTTCAGACAACCTGTTCCAACTGGCGGTGATTGTGGCGTGTATCGCGATCCTCGCGCCGCTCGGGGCGTTCGTGGCCGCTCAGTCGGCATCGCCGGAGTCGCGAAACGGCGCCATGGTTGGCGGAGCGTTAATGGGCACGCTCGCCGCCTTGATCCTCGGCGTGCTCGGCAGCGGCGTTATCCTGATGGTGTACCGCGGGCTGCAACACCTGCTGGGCAAACACGACTGAACGAGTTGTCTCCGAGCGGTGACAACGGTGTCCGCCGGGCGGCTCAGGCGTTCACCGCCAACTTCGTTTACCGCCGAGCCGTAGGCGATGGCTGGGCCGCAAAGCGAGATGGCGTACTCAGAGCGGATTCCACGGGGCTAGCGGAGCGGCGTAAGCCGCCCGGCGCGTCGAGCCGCTCGATGTGCATGATGGCCCGATGCGTCGGCTCAATCGTTATTGGCACCGGGGCGACACGTTTTCGCACCGCTATCGGG
>JBIKVL010000696.1:0-3374 GCA_044356875.1 Pirellulaceae bacterium
CGTCCGTCGCGGCGGCGCTCGCGTTGGCGGCGCTCGCGGTGGCGGCGCTCGTCGCGGCGGTGTTGGTCGCGGCCGTGTTGGTCGCGGCGGTGTTGGTTGTAAAGGCGGTCAGCGTCGGATCGTCCGCGAGGGCTGGGGCGAGCAGCCATTTGTCGATATGGGGAAAGAACTGGGGATGTTCGAGCCGCAAGGTGACGCGACCGGCGGGCAGATCGGCGATTCCTTCCACGAACCAGCGTTGGCCGTCGGGCTGCCAACTGCCGGTGACTTGGCCCGCGACGGCGGGGAGAACGACGTTCGCCTTGCGCTCTTTGCCCGACCGCTCTTTGCCCGAGTAAATGGTCAGGCGGCAGGGGCGGCCATCTTGGGCGGCGTAGCGCAGCTCCACTCGATAGGGGCCCGCCTTGGGAATCTCGATGTCGTACTCGACGAAGTTGGGAGATTTGCCGCCATTGACCAGGACGCCGATGCCAAAGCCGTAGCTTGTCGTGTCCTTGGTGACATTTCCACGATCGAAGTTTTCCGCTTCCCGCAGGATCAGGCCGGGGATCTGTTGCCTTCTTTCCTCGGGAAGATCGCCGTGAGGTTTGGCGGTGGCCAGCAGATCTTGACGCACCAGCCGCGCGGTGGCTTCGCGGAGGTAGTCGGTGGCTCGGAGGCGTTCTCGATCGAGGAATTCACGAGCTGCCTGGTCGGCGGCCTTCGAGGCTTCGGCGCGTTTGGCGTTCGCCTCGGCGCGGAGTTTGTCGCGGCGCGCGATCGTCTCCGCGTCAGCGACGGCACGCTCTTGCCATACGGCCACGACATTGTGATTGACCATGGTGCGGGTGCTCTTGAAGATGCCCGCCAAGGCGTAGTAGTCGTGGGAATCGATCGGATCGAACTTGTGGTCGTGGCAGCGGGCGCAGCCGAGCGTCAGGCCGAGGAAGCATTTGCCGAGCGTGTCGATTTGCTCGTCGATGATGTCCATCTGCATTTTGACCGGATCGTCCTCGGCGAGCATTTTCGCGCCGAGCGATAGAAAGCCTGTGGCGACCAAGCCTTCGCGTTCCGAATCGGCATTGGCGTGTGGCAAGAGGTCGCCGGCCAGTTGTTCTTGAACGAACCGATCGTACGGCTTGTCGCGATTGAAAGCCGCGATCACATAGTCGCGATAGCGGAAGGCGTTCGCGTAGGCCAGGTTTTCATCCAGGCCGTTGGAATCGGCGTACCGCGCGAGATCGAGCCAGTGGCGGCCGTACCGCTCGCCGTAGCGGGGCGAGGCCAGCAAGCGGTCGACCGCTCGCGAGAGCGCGTCGGGCGAATCGTTGGCCACGAATTCCGCGACTTCCTCCGGAGTGGGTGGCAAGCCGTTCAAGTCGAAAGTCAGCCGACGCAGCAACACGCTGCGGATTGCCGGCGGTGACGGCCCGATTCCCGCCGTTTCCAGCGGCGCGAGGATCCAGGCGTCGAGCGGCGATTGGAGCCAGTCGCGGTGTTGCACAAGCGGCGCGGGACGAAGGGCGATCGGCTGCAGTGCCCAGTGCGTCCGCTGTTCGGCGGTGAAGCGCATCAGCGGCGTTGCCGATCGGCCGCCCGCCACCGCCTTCGTTTCGATTTTGGCCAGAGGCTGATCGGGCCATGGGGCTCCCTGCCGAACCCACTCGGCGAGTTCCGCGATCCGCGCCGCGGGCAGTTTTTGCTTCGGCGGCATCTGCAGCGTTTCGCCATGGCCGACCGCGCGGATCAACAGGCTGTTTTTCGGATCGCCGGGTATCAGTGCCGGTCCGCGTTCGCCGCCCTTCAGGAGTGCGGCGAGCGAGTCGACCCGCAGCCCGCCTTCCTGGGATTCGGAGCTGTGGCATTCGAAACATCGTTCGACCAACAGTGGCCGGATCTTGCGTTCGAAGAGTTCGATCTGGGCGGAGGTCGGCAATGGCGTCTTGGTCGCTAAGAGCGCGTCGTTGGGCTTTTCGTCCCCAAAGATCGACCGGCGATCGAGCGATAGGCCAAACGACGCGATGAAAACGGCCAGCGACAGGCATGCCATCGAACCGAGGCGCCGTTCGAGTCGCGGCAGTCGACGCATGGCGAAACTCCTGAAGGTGGGCGGCTTGGGGGGGGAAGCTAACGATGTGCCGGGCTCATCGAGTCTAGCCGGCTGGCCGTTCGGAGGCCAGTTCGAGCGTTCCCCACAGGCTGGGGTCCTCGGCGATCGGCAATTCGGGACCGAGGGAAAACGTTTGCCAGCCGAGTTCGCGGTCGGTGACCGCCCAGAAGAACCCCAGTTTGCGATGTTCGTTCGCATCCCAACCGGTGAGGGCTTTGCCGGGGATGACGGCGGCGAGCCGATAGCCGTTTTCCGTAATGGTGGAACGCAGGCTGAAGGCGATCCCTTCGGGCGGGCGGGGACTTTCCCGGGCGCGGTTGATCGCCAGAAGCGCGACGGTCGGTTTATCGAGTCGCTGTCCGCCGCCAGCTGGCATGAGCGCGAAGCGATGGCAAAAGCGGCTGGCTCGATGCACGTTGTGCGTGTCCCGCGTGTCGATCCATAGCTGAACGCCATCGCTGTCCTCGATCCGGCTCGAACGGCACCAGAGCGGCTGTTGTTTGCCGGTCACTTGGACCCGCAAGAGCAATCCCGCTTCGTGCCAACCGATACGCAGTTCGGCGAACGGCTTGCGTCCTTCGAGTTCCGAAAAACAGGGAAGTCGATACGAGTCGTCCAGTTCGTCCGCCGCGTCGAGCGTCGCGGAGGCGCTCGGATAGCAGGGCACGGAAAAACGAAAGAGAAAATTCGGCGCGATCAACAAAAGGAAAACTCCCGAAATGGCCCGACGCCGACGCGCTTGGACAGATCGAGGACCCGAAGACAGCCGGCGCATCCGTGTGACCGCCGGATTTTAGCTGGAAATCACCATCTGTTACATCGGTCCAATGCTTGGGCGCTAGAATGCGGTCGCAACGGGAAGCGAACTTGTCGAGGACCTGAATTCGCCATGACGACCAACCACAGCCAAGAATCCAATTCCGAGAAGAAGACCGCGATGGACGGTTCGCTGCGTGATCGCGTCGCGCTGATCACGGGAGGCGGAACAGGTATCGGCGCGGCGACGGCGCTCTGTTTCGCGAAGGCGGGAGCGGCTGTCGCCGTCCACTTCCACACCAGCCAACGCAACGCGTCCGAGGTCGTTGCGCGGATCGAATCGCTCGGCGGAAGAGCGATGGCCGTCTGCGGCGACTTGACGAATTCCGCGGCAGCCGCGGAGGTGGTGGAGGCGGCCGTCGCGCACTTCGGCGGGCTTGATATTCTCGTCAACAACGCTGGCTCGCCGATTATGAGGACCCGTCTCGAGACATGCACCGACGAGATTTGGCACCAAGTCTTGGCGACG
>JBIKVL010000698.1:0-3370 GCA_044356875.1 Pirellulaceae bacterium
GTTGCGCCGTGTGACGTTTGATCTCACCGGCTTGCCTCCCACGCCGGAGGAACTGGGGGAATTCCTCGCGGACGAGCGTCCGGACGCGTACGCGCGGGTCGTCGAGCGTCTCCTGCGTTCGCCCGCCTATGGCGAACGGTGGGGGCGGCACTGGTTGGACGTTGTCCGGTACGCGGACACGGCGGGTGAAACGGCCGACTACCCCGCGCCGCTCGCCTGGAAGTATCGCAACTATGTCATCGACGCCTGGAACCGCGACACGCCTTACGATCGCTTCGTGCGGGAACAGATCGCCGGCGACGTGCTCGCTCATGCGGCGGTCGGCGCTGCCGCTGACATCGAGGCCCGCGTTTACGCTGACGAGGATGCGCGCGAACGGGCTACCATCGCGACCGGTTTCCTCGCCATCTCGCGCCGGTTCGGGTTCGACTCGGAGAATTACCATCATCTGACGATTCAAGACTCGATCGATACGCTGGGGCAGGCGGTTTTGGGATTGAGCCTGGGTTGCGCTCGCTGCCACGACCACAAGTTCGACGCGGTTTCGCTGCGCGACTACTATGCCCTCTACAGCATTTTCGCCAGCTCGCGTTATCCGTTCCCGGGTTCGGAACAGAAGCAGAAGGTTCGCTCACTCACGCCGCTGGTGTCGCCGGCCGAGGCGGCGGCGGCGTGGCGGCGCCACACGGCGGAGATCGCCCGCGTTGGTAATCGGCTCCAGCAGCATGGACGCGGTTTGCCGCCCGGACTGCTGCGGCCGCTGACCGACCTGGACGGCGATTTCGAACTGCAAGCGCCGGCCAATGGCGGAAGCAACGGCGTGCTTGTGCCACCGTGGCTTTACGCCGGCGCTATCAGCATCACCGGGGCCGCTCAAAGCCCCTTTCGCAACGTCTACGCCGCCGGCAAGTCGGGTGTTAGCATTCCCGCGAACAACCAGCCGGCGCGCTTCGAGCAATCCCTATCGCTCGCCACGGCCTACGCGGGCGCCACGCGGCTGTTCGTCAACCTGGACTACCGCATCCCGCCCCAATCTCCGGAGGCGCTCGCGGGTGGCGATCATCGCATGTCGTTCGTCGACCACGCGGGCCGCGTCGTCTTCGCTTTGTCGATTGAAGGCGATCGCCTGCGGTTGGTCTCGGGCTCCGCTGAAAGCCTGACAAAATCGACGAACGGGTCTACTGACGTAGCCGAGGTGGCTGGGGCAACCGGGGCTGCTGGGGCGGCCGCGTTCACGAGCGCAGCCGCTGGCGAGTGGCGCAATGTGCAACTGGCGATCGACGGCGCGCCGCGGCGAGTGACTGGTTTCGTGGGAACGGCGCAGGGGCGGCACGAGTTGGTCCCGTTGGTCCTGCCGCCCGAAACGGAGCCGGCATCGCTGGAAAACCTGCTCGAACGCGTCGTGTTCGAAGCCGTTCCGGGGACCAAAACGCCGTTTCCGGCGATCGATTACGACCAGTTCGCGATCCGCGCCGAGCCGTTCGCGTTGCCCTCTACGCAGTTCGTCGAACTCGAACCGGCCGCGCTCGCTGACACACGGACGAGCGCCGGTCTTCCCGTGGCGGCGTCACGGCGTTCCGCGAGCGAGATTGCGGCACTGCTCCGGGAGGAAGCGGGGCACGATGGCGACTTGGAAATGCAGACGAAGGACCAGCCGCCAGCAAGCCCCTGGAATCCGGGGCCGAACAGCGAGGTGCGGCTGAGCACCGCTGCGCAGAGTCCCTTTCGCGACTTGTTCGGACCTGGCGAGCTCGGCTTGCGAATGCCGAATCGCGCCGCGTACGACGGCTTTGGCTTGACGTTGTCGCACGCGCGGCCCGACGCCGCCGGCCGGCTTTACCTCGCGTTCGATTTCCGGTGTGGGGACCAAGCCGCTGGCGGCGACGGCACTTGGCGTTATTACATCGGCCACGGCCCCGGAAAGTCGGCGGCGATCGAGCTGTTCTTCCACGGTTCCGAATTTTTCGCTCGCAGCGGCCCCAAGATCGAATCCGCTGGTCCCGTGACGCAAGGCGAGTGGCATCAGGTTCGCTTGGTGCTCGACACGAAGAAACGCGAGTACTCGGGCGAGCTGCGCGGCCCCAAAGAGGTGCGGAAGTTCGCCGGCCAAGTGGCGGATGGCTGGGATGGCGGCATCGATTACACGTTCATCGACAGCTACGGCCACCGGCCCGGCGTCCGTCCCGCGCTCGACGCCGACAATTTCCTGATTGGCGACCGTTTTCCGCACGCCGCGACGACGGAAGATGTGGCGACCCGCCGCCAGCGGATCGCCGCACTGCGTCGCGAACTCGCCCAGGGCGAACGCTCGATCGAGGACGACGAGCGGCGGCTGCGGGAATTGCTCCGCGAGGGGCCGTTTCCGTGGGCCTACGCGATGGCCGAAGGCACGCCGCATGCCGCGCCGATCCAGCGGCGGGGCGAACCGAGCCAGCCGGGCGAGTTGGCTCCCCGCGAGGTGCCTATCGCTGTTGGAGCGTCCACCGCGACGCCGATTAGCTCGGGCAGCGGTCGGCGCGAGTTGGCCGAGCGGCTAACGCGGCCCGATCATCCGCTGACGGCGCGCGTCATCGCCAACCGTGTCTGGCAATATCATTTCGGCGAAGGATTGGTGAAAACGCCCAACGATTTCGGAGCTCGCGGGGCACTGCCGACCCATCCACAGCTTCTCGATTATCTGGCCAGCGAGTTGATACGCGGAGGCTGGTCGCTGAAGTCGCTCCATCGCGAGATTCTCTTGAGCGCGACCTATCAGCAAGCTTCGGGCGAAAACCCCGACTTGGGTTTCGCACGTCGCCGGCTAAGCGCCGAGGAGATTCGCGATTCGATCTTGGCGGTGACCGGAGAGCTCGATCGCGTCCCAGGCGTCGGCCATCCGTTTCCAGACGCGGGCAGCTGGGGATTTAGCCAGCACGCGCCGTTTCAAGCGGTGTACGACCATTCCAAACGCAGCGTGTACCTGATGACGCAGCGGCTGAAACGCCATCCGTTTCTCGCCTTGTTCGACGGCCCCGATCCGAACGCCACCACGCCGACGCGCCCGGCGACGACAGTTCCCACGCAGTCGTTATTCTTCCTCAATGATCCGTTCCTGCACTCGGTGGCCGAACGGTGGGCCGACCGACTGATTCAAGACGCGGCGACGCGCGCGCCACGCATCGAACGAATCTGGCTGCGGGCCCTAGCGCGACTGCCGACTGCCGAGGAACTCGACGAGGCGGTGGCGTTCCTGGACGGCTATGGAGAACAGGCGCGCCGCGACGGTCCCGCGTCGGTCGACAAGCTCGAACGGATCGCGTTGGCCGCGTACATTCGCATCATCCTCAGTTCCAACGAGTTTCTGCATGTCGATTGAATTTCGGACTGATCG
>JBIKVL010000697.1:0-3370 GCA_044356875.1 Pirellulaceae bacterium
GCCGCGCCAGCGGCCGGTTCTAGGCGGACGATGCCGGACCCGAACGAAAACCGGCCACCCTCATCAGCCGAGCCGCGCCAGCGGCCGGTTCTAGGCGGATGTGGCCGGAACCGAACCAAAACCCACCACCCTCATCAGCCGAGCCGCGCCAGCGGCCGGTTCTAGGCGGATGTGGCCGGAACCGAACCAAAACCGGCCGCCCTCATCAGCCGAGCCGCGCCAGCGGCCGGTTCTAGGCGGATGTGGCCGGAACCGAACCAAAACCGGCCGCTAGCGCTGTGCCGGCTGATCGGAGCAAATCGCCAGCATGCCCAAAACCTATCCAATCGTGAACGGAATTTGCGTTTCGAAGGCGGCGTTCTTCGGTCCGAGCACCAAGTAGTTCGGCGTTTGCGAAGGCGGCATGGCGGCGGCGATGGTATCGCGAAAACGTCGATAGCCGTACTTGAAGCGTCCGTTATTCCACACCTTGCGAAGGTTGCCCGTGAAGAGTCCGTTGCGGTCACCGTCCAGCGAATACTGATTGTCTTGACACCCAGAGATCAAAATCAGCGACGCCTTCAGCGCTGCGGCGAGACGCGGCGGATTCTCGGCTTGCAGGCGGTCGTTGAGTTTCCGCTGCGCTTTGTTGACCGCGTCGCGCACCATCGGCGGCAACATGCGAATCGCAGCTCCACCACCCGCGTTAGGTTCCCCTGCACCGCCAACCAAAAAGCTCGGCATCGCCCGCACGACTGTGCCGCTGTGGCAACTATCCGAGAGCACCAGCAAACGCACTCCCGTCTTGAACTGCGAATACAGCGAGAATGCCTCGTCGTCGATCAATTGTCGATCATACAGCACCCAAGTTTCGTCCATCCTGTCGGGTTCGTCTCCGTTGCGGTCGGGCACCTGTCCTCCATGCCCCGAGTACGTCAGCAGAAACAGGTCGTCTTTCTTCAGCTTCTTCGCGGCCGCCGTGATCGCCGCCTTCACCGCCTCCGCCGTCGCGTCCTTGGTGAGCATCACCGTGGTTTCGGCGAAACCGCGTTTCTTGGCGATCGCCGCCATGTCGTTCGCGTCGAACTCGCACGCTGCCAATCTGCCATCCCACCCTTGATATTGGGTCGGGTCGACGGAATTCAATCCAATGTGCAGCGAAATGCCAACAGGCATAACGAGACTCCAGTAAGAGACAGAGAAAAGTAAAGAAGGAGAGAGAAGCCGACGTGCAAGCGAAAGGCGAATTGGGACGGACGCTCGATCAAGACGACCGTTTCGGCACCGCGAATTGTACGGGGTTGAACCTCACTAAAGCAAAACGTGATTGTCACTATTCCGGTTTCTCTACCCGGCCATCCGAGTGGCCTCGCCTTACGTCCACCGCGTACAATTCGGCCACAAGGTCGTAGCGGCTCCCGCGCCGCTCGGCCGCGAATGGACACGCCTCGCCCTTTTTCCGTTGAGGTGCCGTATGGATACTCGACCGCCACGCCAGTGGCCACTTCAGGGATGTATCGCCGTACTGCTGCTCGGCATCCTTGCAGCCCATGATCCGCCAACGGCCGACGCGAACGACAGCCTGTTCACCCGGGACGAGCGGCGGCGAATCGATACCAACGCTCTGTGGAGCGCCCGCGAGCAACTCAATCCGCCCGCCGTCGAAGCCGCTGGCAGCCTGCTGAATTGGCTCATCCTGCAAGCTCCGCTCCCCGAGTCCGAGCAACGCCGCATGGCCGACATGGTGGTCGACCAGGCCCGTGGCGAGAGGACCTGGGAACCGCCCCCGCCACCGGCCGCCGCACTCCTCGCGAAGCTTGCGGCAAGTGTGCCCGACGGGTTACGTCCCCGGACTGGCCCATGGGAATTGTTCGTGGCCCGCGAGCTCGAACCCCGCAGTCGATTGGTAGGCGATCGGTGCGTCGTGGTCGACCGCCGATGGCTGTTCGAGACACTCGACGCGCCCGGTTCGGGCACCGAAGCGGCGGCGTTCGTCATCGCGGGCGAACTCGGTCATGCGGTGCTCGGCCATGCCCGTCAACGCCTTCAGCGCCAATGGATTGAAACGGAACTCCGCCGCGACGCCGCGTTGCGGCCTGCCGATCGGCTGAACATCGAGCAATTGCTCGAACTGCTCGCCTCGTCGAACGCGTTTCTCGAACCGGTATACGGTCGGGAAGAGGAATATCGGGCCGACTTGTTCGCGTTTCAACTTTGCCGGCTCGCCGGTTTCGACGCCGAAAAGTGCCTCGACGCCCTCCGTCGCGACGCCATCCTGGACGAGCCAACGTTGCTCGATGAGCCGCCGCAACGCGACGGGATTCCACCTGTCGAGCCCGAGCGGCTGAAACGCCGTCCCGGCGAGGAACCGCCACGCGCCGCGCCGCCGCGCGCCGTTGATCGGCTCCGCCGCTTGAGGCTGGAATTCGACGGCGTTTACTACGGACAGCGATGGGGCCTCCACGAATACGAGCGGCAGACTGGAAATCTACTGCGGATGGAAGACGGAGCCCTTGCGAACGGAAAGCCAGCGATCGTCTGCTTGCATGGTATGGAATCCAGCAGCGAGGCGCTGTTGCCGATGCTCAAAGCCTTCGCCGCCGACGCGTCTTTGGCCGACCGTCGGCTGGTGGCGCTCGAGTATCCCTCGGACGACAGCCTTGCCCGCACCGGCCGGTTCCTACGCCGCGAACTGGTTCGCGTCGGCGCCACGCCGCCCCGCGTCGATTTTGTGGGCCACAGCGCGGGTGGATTGGTGATCCGCCACTACACCGAGGTGCAGGGCGGCGACTTTCATCGAGCGATCTTCATCGCCACGCCGCACCAAGGCGCGGACCTGGCACGATTGCGACGATTCCTCGAAGCGGGCCAATTCCTCGCGAACCTCCGTCAGGGCGAAGACGAGGCGCTGCGGCAGGCGGTCGGGGACGGCCGCGGACAGATCACCTTCGATCTGTTGCCGCAGAGCCTGTTCCTCACCGAACTGGATCGCGTGCGGCGCGGCCCGCAATGTGACCGCTACGCCATCCATCGAGGACTGCCACGCCGCCCCGCATTGATGCTGGCTGGCGCTCTCGCCGTCGCGATAGCGCGTAACGAAATCCTGGCCAGCTTGCCGCCAACCGAAACGACGGCTGCGCGACTCGGCCAATCCGCGCTCGAGCTGCTCAGTTTTCCCCCCGAGTTCACCGACGGCGACATGTGGGTGCGGGCCGCGAGCGCGAATCTGCCCGGTGTCGCCGACGTGCAAGATTGGCGGCTGCGTCACACCGAACTCCCCCGCAACCCCGAAGTAATCGCCGCCATCGCCCGTCAGTTACGCGATTCCCCATAACGCCCCCATCAGCCGGAACGCGCCAGCGTCCGGTTCCGTCAGCCGGAACGCGCCAGC
>JBIKVL010000699.1:0-3369 GCA_044356875.1 Pirellulaceae bacterium
GGCCTTTGAAGCGGTTGTCGACCGGGTTCGTGCTGATGCCGAACGGTGCTTGGCCAAAGATCACGCCGTTCAAATTCGCTTGCTGGCCGTAGCTGGTGTTGCCGAAATTGACCGCGTAGTTATGGTTGGTCAAGCCGCCGAACGGGCTGTTGTTCTGGTCGCTCGGGCAGGTGAAAGAAGTCAACCGCTTATTGCAAACGTTGGTGGTGTTGGGCGCGCTGCTGTAGCGTGGTCCAGTCGAGTCATTGCCACCCCAGTTTTGATAGAGGTCGAACAGGTTCTTTTGCTCGACGTACTCCAGGATCAACACCTGCCAGGTTCCCCAGCAGCAGCCGCTGGGGCCCATGCCGGCTGGCAAAGCCAAATGCACATCATGGAAATTGTGCATCGCGATGCCTGTTTGTTTCAAGTTGTTTTGGCATTGGGTCCGCCGAGCCGCCTCGCGAGCCGCCTGCACGGCAGGCAGCAACAACGCGACCAAAACCCCGATAATGGCGATCACGACCAACAGTTCGACGAGCGTAAAGCCCGTCCTGCGGTGAACTCGAGACATGAACAAACCTCCGGGAAAAAAGAAATAAAGAAACTCACGAGAAAAGGGAACCAATAAAACTTGGCTTGGATGGTAAATAGATGAAGGTTGTCTTCCAGGACTGCAGCCTTTTCGAAGACTTCCAAGGGATTGGTCAATGACAACGATTCGAGTCAATGGGAAACGGTAACCAGCCGACAATCGGCCCGATGACTAAAACGATTTCAATGCTCGTCCGCCACTACGGGATGGCGAAGTCGAAACTATTGCCGCTCGTCTTGACTTCGATCGTTTTAGTGCTGTTCGTATTGAATTCAGCGGGAATGAGTTCCTTGCCGACTTGCGTCGCGCTCTCCGGTCCCGGAGCGGCGGGCGCAGCGCCGCCAGCCTCTTCGACGGACGAGATCCGCACGGTGTATGTTCCCGGTTTCAACCCGGATTCGGCGGGAATCGAATACTGCCCGTTTTCGATCGTGCCGCCGGTGAGCGGTCCGCCGCCTTGACCCGCGCTAAACTCGATCGTCCCCTTCGCCAGCGGTTGCCCTTTCAGAGTGACCTTACCGGTCAGACCGTAGCGGCCATCGACGCCCCCGCCGCCACACCCCGCCAAAAGAAGCGCCATCGCCAAACTGGCGACAGCCGGCCATAGCCGCAAGCGGGGGATAACCGATTTGCCGCCCGTGCGACTCCATTCCGACACCGCATTTCGCGAAGCAACCATCGCTCGAAGCCCCTTTCCTAAAAGTTTCGCGGCCGTCATGAAAAAGTACGAACAGGGCGAGCCCCCGCGCCACGATACCGGCTGGCTACCCCAAAAGAATATCTCCGTCAGACGGGGGTGACCGAGCCGATCCCTGCCTTGAAAAAATCGCGTCACGCCCAAACGGGAAGTTGATCGGAGATTCTAACCGCTGAGCAAGAATCAGAGGTATCGAATTAGCGTAAAAATGCGTGCGACAAGCCGCTTTTCCTGTCGCTCTACCCCGCCGCATCTGCCGATCAGACTGGCATCGCGGGAGTGGTGGGGCCTACCTATGAAAGAGGGGAGCTACGCGCTTCGCCTCCTATGGCATTTAGTACAACGCTGAGGCCAGTTTGCGGCGGTATTCACGCACTAAATCGCTGTCCGGCGGCAAGACGCGAAAGATGTCCACCATCCGTTGCCGAGCCCGCTCCCCAGCCCCCGTTCGATCCCGAGGCACAATCTTGAGAAATACGCCCAGGGCGGCCGCGTAGTCGCCGTTGGCGGCCAAGGCTTCCCCGAAGGCCAATTGCGTTGGTAGATCGTCCGGCGCGGCGGCCGCCGCGGCTTGGCAAGCTTCGAGTCCCTGGCCGCCCTTCGCCCCGGCCCGCAAATCCAATTCCGCGAGCACTTTCTGCGCTTCTGGTTCCAGAAAGCCGCGTTTCGCCAGCCGATCCAGTTGTTCGCGGGCCTCCGCGTCTCGGCGTTGGCTGGCCAGCACCCGGGCCAAACCGATCGGGACGCTCCATTCATTGGGAAGCTTGGGAAGCAGCTCGCGGTATAGCGCTTCGGCGCGGGCCGGTTCGAGCGGTTCGAAGCGACGGGCTCGCGACAGCTCGGCGGTAATAAATACCCGTTCCAGCCAACCGCGAATCGTTTCCTTTGACTGGGCACCGACGAAGTAGTCGACGACTTCGCCATCGACCACCGCGTAGACCGCCGGAATGCCATCGACGTTGAACTCGGTCGCCGCTTCGGGGACCTTTTCCGTCTCGGCTTTCACCAGAACGAACCGACCGGCGTAGTCGGCGGCCAAGCCCTCGAGCACCGGTCCCAATAGCCGGCACGGCTGGCACCACTCGGCCCAAAAATCGACGACAACGGGGACTTCCCGCGACCGGTCAAACACGTCGCCAGCGAAGTTTTCCGCGGTCGTGTTGACGACCCAAGACGAGGAGTTGGCGGAGGTCATGTGCAATCTCCAGAAAAAGTAATGCGGGATTGCTTCGCAGTTTAGCATTTCAAGCGATGCGCCCAAGGCAACGGCATGGTTCGAGCGTTACGCAGTCGCACGATCCCCGAGGCCTCCCCATGGGAAGGCTGAGCGATTCACCCACTCGGGGCGCTAGCGGTCGCGGTTGCCTTGACGGTGGCGCTAGCCCTCGTTAGAATCCCGCCCCAAAACCTAGATAACGATTGACTTTGCGAACCGTGCTGCGCAGCCGGGGAACCGCTGGAATTCTCAGCGGTCCCGCGATTTGCCGGCGGATGTTTTGGCAGGCGACGAGGAGTTCAACTACATGACGGCTTCCCAGCCATCGCACGGAAGTGTCTTCGATCTGGACAAGGTCCGCAGCCTCATTGAACTCATGAAGGAACATGAGTTGACCGAGGTCGACCTCGAAGAGGGAGACCAGAAGATCCGTCTGTGCCGGGGTGGGGCAGGGGAGATTCGACTCGCGGCTCCCGCAGTCGCCCCCGCATCCGTGCCGATGTCCATGCCGGCACCGGCTGGTCCAACCGGTGGCGCTGCTTCCACGGGTGACAGCGCCAGCATCGTCGTCGTCAAAAGCCCGATGGTGGGAACGTTTTACGCGCGGCCCAATCCGAACGCCGAGCCGTTCGTGAAGGTCGGGGCCCATGTGAATCCCGAATCGGTGATTTGCATCATCGAAGCGATGAAGGTGTTCAACGAAATCCAGGCCGAAGTTCGCGGCCGAGTTGTCGCGGTTCTGGTCGACGACGAGTCGCCCGTGGAATTCGGCAAGCCGTTGTTCAAGGTTGACACGGCTGGGTAGGCCGCTGGCCTCGCAGCAAGTGCGGCCTGGCTCCACTAGTCGTTCGAACTGAAGGACGTGTGTGCGCCCAGCCGCTT
>JBIKVL010000700.1:0-3368 GCA_044356875.1 Pirellulaceae bacterium
ATCGTTCCCGAAGCGGTGCGCGACCAGTCTATCGCGGCGATCGAACAACTGCCGATCCAGTTCGGCAATCAATCCGTGCCGCTGGCGGAATTTTTCCATGTCGAGGGGGACGCCAGCGATGAACGCATCGAGTGGCTGGGAGACCTGTCGGGCGTTCACTGGATTGGGGCCAAGATGGCGAGCGGTTCGA
Organism: Pirellulaceae bacterium; assembly: GCA_044356875.1. Classification (GTDB taxonomy): domain Bacteria; phylum Planctomycetota; class Planctomycetia; order Pirellulales; family Pirellulaceae; genus CAIXSC01. Next base: position 191 of record JBIKVL010000700.1, read on the forward strand.
TGCGGGTGGCGGGCCCGGCGGGCCGCCATGCCGGCAGCCGGATGCGCGGCGGTTCGCTCGTGATTGAAGGCGACGCGGGCGATTGGCTCGGCGCCGAACTGCGTGGCGGTGAGATTCAGGTGCGGGGCGGGGCAGGGCACTTGGTGGGTGCCGCTTATCGCGGCAGTCCCCGGGGAATGAACCGTGGGGCGATTCTGGTGCATGGAGCGGCGGGCGATGAAATCGGGGCCGGGATGCGGCGGGGTTTGATCGGCATCGGCGGCGCGGCGGGAGATTTCGTGGGCGTGAACATGCGGGCCGGAACGGTGTTGCTCGCCGGTCCAACCGGACGGCGCCACGGAGCTGGCATGCGTCGCGGCACGCTGGCGTTTATGAACTCGCGGCCCGCGTTGTTGCCGGGGTTCGCCGCCGCTTGCCGCTTTCGGCCCGATTTCCTGCGAGTGCTTCTGCGGCAGCTGGCGACGACCGGGTTTCCGGTTCCCGACTCGTGGTTCGCGTCCGACTACCTGCTGTATAGCGGCGATCTTGTCGAAGGCGGCCGCGGGGAAATGCTGGTGAGAGTCTAGTGTTCCTCGAAAGCTCAATGCCCCTTCGCTGCGTGGGTCCCCGCGCGCATGATGGCGTCATCGGGAACGGATTTTGACTGTTGCGGGAACACACCTACAAGGAATGACCGACATGCCGCGAATGACTGTGTTATTGGTGGAAAGCGACGCGGCCGAATCCGAGCGGTTGCAGGGGCGCTTGCAATGGGTGCGGGGCGTTGACTTCGCGGTAACGGCTCGCAATTCGCTGGCCGGCGCCTTGGAATCGCTGCGAACGGACCACTTCGATGTGGTGATGGCCGACCTCTCACTGGCCGACAGTCCGGGCTCGGAAACGTTCCGCCGCTTGCGTGATGGCGCCCGAGCGATTCCGATTGTCGCGCTGATCGATGCGCACGAGACGGCTCTGGGTTTGCTGGCCGTCGAGGAAGGCGCGCTCTCGTACTTGATCAAGAGCCGCGTGGATGCCAACACGCTGGCGCGGACCGCTCAGCGGGCGGTGAAAAACGCGAGGATCAAGTTCGGCGAATGGGATTCGCCGATGTTCCACCTGGCGCAGCATCAGTTCCTCAAGGCGGCCCAGTTGATGGGGCTGGACGAGAACATCCGCGAGCGGCTGATGTGGCCGCAGCGCACGCTGGTCGTGGCGATTCCCTTTCGCCGCGACAATTACTCGGAAGTGGAAACCGTGTTCGGCTACCGCGTGCAGCACGTGTTGGCGATGGGACCGACGAAGGGCGGCATTCGCTATCACGAGGACGTCGATCTGGGCGAGACGACGGCGCTGGCGATGTGGATGACGTGGAAATGCGCGCTCATGCGGCTGCCGTATGGCGGCGCGAAAGGCGGAGTGGCGATCGATCCGACCATGTTGTCGCGGGCCGAATTGCAGCGGCTCACCCGCCGCTACGCCTTGGAGATCGCGCCGATTGTCGGGCCGGATAAAGACATTCCCGCGCCGGACATGGGTACGAACGAGCAGGTGATGGCGTGGTTCATGGACACGTATAGTCAGCAACTTGGATACACCGTTCCGGGCGTGGTGACCGGCAAGCCCGTGTCGCTCGGCGGATCGCTCGGGCGGCGGGAAGCGACGGGGCGTGGACTGGTGCATGTGGTCCGCCGCGCCGCTCAGCATCTGGGTATGGACCTCGGGAGCTCGACCGCCGTGGTGCAGGGCTATGGCAACGTTGGCAGCAATGCCGCGCGGCTGCTGGCCGAGTCCGGCGTGAAGGTGACGGCGGTCAGCGACGTCCGCACGGGCGTTTACAACGCGAAGGGAATCAATCTCGCGGCCGTCGATCAGCATCTGGCGGAACATCATACGCTGGAGGGTTTCCCGGGCGGCGACGCGGTGACCAACGCCGAGCTGCTCGAACTTCCCTGCGATATCCTCGCCCCGTGCGCCATTCAAAATCAGATCACCGCCGCCAACGCTGGCAAGATCCGCTGCCGGCTGTTGGCGGAAGGCGCCAATGGCCCAACGACGCTCGAAGCCGACGAAATCCTCGTCGACCGCGGCATCATGATCTTGCCCGATGTGCTCGCCAACGCGGGCGGCGTTACGGTTTCCTACTTTGAATGGGTGCAGAACACGCAGAATCGGCCGTGGACGCTCGAGGAAGTCAACGAGCGGATGGGCGAGATTATGACGGACGCCTTTGACCGCACGCTGCGACGCTCATTGCAATCCAAGCTGGACATGCGGACGGCGGCGATGGTGGAAGGGGTCGAACGCGTGGCCAACGCGATGCTGCTCCGTGGACTTTGGCCGTAGCGGCTGCCCGGCTTCCCGGGAAAAAAATAAATTTTTCGGCGAGGCGCGTGCCATTGGGGCCGCGCCAAGCGACGTAAGGATAGGCGCCTGTATACGGGCGTGCTCGCCAGAGTTTCGGGATCGCCGATCTCCGGCGCGTTGTCACCGTCCTCACGTCGTTTGGAGTCCCCGCCATGGCATTTTTTCTTGCCGACTTTCCGCCGTCCCTCCGCACGCATTGTGGCCAGAACGACCGTTCCTGTTCGTCGAAAGACCCAAGAACACCAGACCGGCATGGCAAGCCGGACGATGCCCGGCGAGCCCCGCGAGCCCCACGGAAGCGCCGCTGCCGCTGGCGACAAGCCGCCCGGACGCTGTTCGTCGGCGTCTCGCTCGCCAGCGGTGCCGCAGCGCTCGGTGCGCTGTCGGGATGTGGGAGTCCACTGACGCTCCGAGACGCCGATTTGCCGCCAGGGGAGGCGGAAAGGCCCCGTCGTATCCTGCCCATGCAGATGCCTGCGCGATTGCCGGCGCAGTTGCCGGCGCAGGTTCCGACTCAGTTGCCGGTGCTGATGCCTGTTCCGATTCCGTTCCAGCCGTCGGTCCCGCTGCTGCTGCCATTACCGCTACCGCTACCACTGCCAGCTCGGGTCTACGAATACCCGGAAAGGCCTTGGCAGCCGCGGCAGTCGCCGCCTGTGGAAGCTTTGGAGCTCAATCGGTTGCGGCTGGTGGAGGTGAGTGGCCAGCCGGTGACGCTGACCCCAGTCCAACGTGGCCGCAAAGAGACGCCTTCGGGACATTTCGTTACCTTGCGGCTGCTGGAGCCGATGACTAGCCGCTGGCGCGTGGCCGACGAGGCTGCGGACGCGGCCGC
>JBIKVL010000701.1:0-3364 GCA_044356875.1 Pirellulaceae bacterium
TGGGCCGGCTAATAAACCGGCAGCTGGCGCTGGGCCGGCTGATTTCGTCTGGCGGCGAAATCGGGCGTTTGCTACTGTCCGGCCCGCTTTCCCGCACCCCTCAGGAGACCGGCGGTCATGGCGAATGTGAAACTCGCGAGCAAGATGAATTCCGCAATCGGATGTTCGAACAGTCGCTTGATCGGTTCGGCCACGCCGCCAAACGGCAACTCAATCTCGGTACTGGCTAGGTCCCTGCTAGCGATACTGCCCGTGGCGGCCATCAGCACGGCGGCCATCAGCTCGGCGACCATCAGCACGGCGACCATCGGGGCGGCATTGCTCGGCGATGTCGCCGCCGTCTCGGCCGCGCCGCCCCGATTGCCGTTCATCCCCTTCAAACGGATCGATGTCGACCCCAAGAAATCGTACGAAATCACTCCTGAAAACGGCCCGTGGATGGTCTTCGCCGCCTCCTTTATGGGGGAAGGCGCCGAGGAACAGGCCCATGAGCTCGTCATGGAATTGCGGCAACGCCATCGGTTGCCGGCCTACATCCACCGAAAGCATTTCGACTACACCGAACCGGTCCAAGGGCTCGGCGTCAACCGTTTCGGCGAAGCCAAGAAAATGCGGCACGCCTCCGCGAAGGCGTTCGACGAAATCGCCGTGTTCGTCGGCAATTACGAGGACCTCGACGACCCCGACCTGCAAAAGACGCTCAAGAAAATCAAGTTCCTGCACCCCGAAGCGCTCGACATCACGACCCGCGAACGTTCCGCGCAGCGCTTCGCGGGCTGGCGATACTTCAGTAAACTGCTCGCCGACGACGAAGAGCAACGCAACAAAGGGCAGATGGGCGGAGCCTTCGCCACTCGCAATCCCATCCGGCCCGATGAGAACAAGGCCGCCAGCGGGCTCGATCCGCTAGTGCTGGAAATGAACCAGGACGCCGAATTCAGTTTGCTGCGAAACCGAGGCAAATACACCGTCAAAGTAGCCACTTTCCAAGGCGTCTCGACCAGCAAATTGGACGAGATCGCCAAGTTGGAACGCGGCCAGATCCGGGGAAAACTGGAAGAAGCCGCAATTAAGGCCAACAAGCTAGCGCGGGCCCTGCGGGCGGAAGGGGTCGAGGCGTTCGAGTTTCACGACCGGCACGAGAGTATCGTCTGCGTGGGCAGCTTCGAATCGGTGGGTGAAGAACTGGAAAGCGGCCAGATCGAAATCAACCCGGAAATCCTGCAGCTCATGAAAAAATACGCCGCCGAACAAAAGCCGATTCCCGGGCAAGCCCAAATCGGACTCTCGCCCCGCACACTCAAAGGTATCGCCTTCGACGTGTCCCCGATTCCCATCGAGGTTCCCCGGGTTTCGATTGCGGCCCGCTACGTCCGCAGTCCGGTGCGGTAAGACGCCGGAGTTCCAGTCCGGAAGCGAATGAGTTTCGGCGATCACGGCCCTGGAGTAAACGGCCGCACCCGCACCGACTACATGTGCGTGCGGTCTTTCGCCATCTCGACGCTGTTGCCGACGCCATTGTATTCGACCATGGTCATGAAGCTGCGCATCAGCATCAGGCCGCGTCCCGAGGGGAGGTCGATGTTGTCGTCGTCGGTCGGGTCGGGGACTTCCATCGGGTTGAAACCCTTCCCCTGGTCAGTGACCTTGATATAAAATTTTTCAGTCGATAACCGCAGCACGACGTCAACGAATTTTTCCGGGTTGTCCTGGTTGCCGTGCTTGATCGCGTTGACCACCGCCTCCTCAACCGCCAAGTGGATGCCGAACACATCGTGTTCTTCCCACCCGCACTCGGAAAGCTTTTGGAGCAGTTCGTCGACGATCCTTTTGCCTTCCGCCGGAATGCTCGGAATTCTTGTGTCGATCGACCAGTTCCATGCGTGATCAGTCATAGATCGCTCGGTGCTCGTGATCGCACGCCACGTGCGTGGCGCGAGTTCCGGATGGCGTGTACCCCACTACGGTTCGATCGGATCGCGCAACAATTTTTCGCAAGCTGGTCGAACTTTTTTCGGCAAAATTGTTGGGGCCTAAGTTAGCACAAAAATCCGATTTGTCCACTAACTGGGGAAGAACTGGCGGTACGATTGAAACCCGCCACTCAGGTTTGTGGCCACTCGACCCGACTGAAGAAGGACGCGGGTCGCCAGGTAGCCCCGCATCCCCACTTGGCAGTGAACGACCAGCGGCCGGTCGAGCGGAATCTCGCCGAGGCGGTTCCGCAGTTCGTCGACAGGGATGTTCACAGCGCCAGGAATTTTCCCTTGAGCGTGTTCGGCTGGCGTCCGAACGTCGAGGATCAGCGTCTCCGGCGGTTGCGACGCAAGCTGATCCGGGGTGATTTGCGGATGGTCGCCGCGGAGCACGCCGGCCGCGATGAAGCCGGCCATGTTGATTGGATCTTTGGCCGAGCCATACTGCGGCGCGTAGGCGAGCTCGGCTTGCTCGAGGTCGAAAACCGTCATGCCGGCTTGGATGGCGATCGCCAGCACATCGATCCGCTTGTCGACGCCCGATCGGCCAGTCGCTTGAGCGCCCAGGATTCGCCCCGTATCCGGCGCGAACAGCAGCTTGATCGTCATACCCTCCGCGCCCGGGTAATAGCTCGCGTGATGGCCGGGGTGTAGGTAGACCTTGCGGAATGGCGTCCCGGCGCGGACCAGCGACTTTTCGCTGGCGCCGGTCAGCGCGAGCGTCATGGCGAACACGCCGAGGATCGACGTGCCCTGGGTTCCCCGGTATTCGTTGGGGCGGCCGTTGGCGTGGTCGGCGGCGATGCGGCCCTGGCGGTTGGCGGGGCCGGCGAGCGGCACTTGGGTGGGCGAACGGAGCACGAAGTCGCGGGTTTCCACCGCGTCTCCCACCGCGTAGATATCCGGGTCGCTCGTCCGCATTGATGGGTCGACCCGAATCCCGCCCCGCGGCCCGACCTCGAGCCCGGCGGCGGTGGCGAGCGAATTCTCGGGCCGCACCCCGACGCTGAGCAGCGCCAGATCGCATTCCAGAGCGAGCCCCGATTTGGTGGCGGCTCGCAAGCCGCCGCCGGGCCGCGCGGTGAACGCGGCGACGGCATCGCCCAGCACCAACCGCACGCCGTGCTCGCGCAGGTGAGCCGCGACGTCCACCGTCATCTCGCGGTCCCACGGCGGCACGATCTGATCGGCCAGTTCGATGACCGTCGTGCGAACGCCCCGCCGCGCGAGATTCTCCGCCATTTCCAAGCCGATAAAGCCTGCCCCGACAATCAGCGCCTCGCGGACGCCGTCGTCGACCGCCGCCTTGATCCGGTCGCAATCGCGCAGGTCGCGGAGCGTATGGATGCCGGGGAGATCGATCCCCGGCAGAGGCGGCCGGAGCGGAG
>JBIKVL010000702.1:0-3362 GCA_044356875.1 Pirellulaceae bacterium
CCTCGACGTCCACTCGCGCGCCAACCGCGCTGCCAATGAGCCGCGGACGGTGTCGCCTGGACGTGCGGCAGCGCGTGAGTCCGGGGTGCGTGATTCCGAGGAACGCAGATCTTGATCATGGAGCGGTGCGAGGTGAAAGCGGCGGGCGCGTAGGTGCAGGACCGTCAATTGCGGAATGTGCGAACGGCCGGCGAGCGCCAGCGAGCCGTCTTCCGTCCATCCGAGAAAGTCGGGCTGGTCCATGCGATCGATGTGCAACGCGGCGGGGTGCGGCGGAGCGGCGACGCGATTCGTTCGCAGATTGATCACCTTCACCGTCCAAGAACTCTCCCCGCGGAAGATGCTATGGATCGAATCCGCGATCCGCAGCCAGGGCTTCCCTTCCGCTGTTTCCAGCCGGATAGCCGGGTTTTTCCGGGAACGGCTGATCGCCGCCGATTCCTGGATGTCGCCGCCGCTTCCCGTCCAAACTCGGCCATCAAAGCGGTCGTAGCGTTCCAACGCCAAGTGGGCCGGAACGGCTCCTTTGACGAACAGCATCGCGGGCGAATCCTGGTCGGACTGCTGGCGGGGAGGCTGCCGCGGCGCTCGCCGCACCGCCGAAAACTCGCGTCCCCCACCATCCTTGTTCTGCGCTGTCCGTTCGTGAGTCAGCTTGACCTTGCCCGATTCGAGCGCGATGCTGCGTTCGCTCTTTTCCTTCGGCTTGGCCGCATGTCCGTACAAATCGTTCGCCATGTCGTACAAGGTGGGCATGTCGGATTCAAGAAACAGTTCGCTTTCCACCGGCCCCACGCCCTTCGCGTCGTCCTGGGCTTCGACCAACGCGTCGCCATCGCCGACGCCCGCACGCGCGAATTCGTCGCCGCCTCCCTCGCCGCCCGAAGTCGGAAGAAAGCCGCGCAGCGACACGGCCGCGTTGCCGCCCCCTCCCACGATGAACGCGAGCGCCGCGACCATCGCCGCCGTTATCGCCGTCGCCGCGACTACCACCGACCGCGCCGGCAAACATCGGTCCATTGCCAATGCCGCACGGGGCCGCCGCACCCGCTCCCAGTAGGCGGCCATCAACGACCAGAGCAATCCCAAGCCAAAACATCCGCCTAACGCGAATAGCGGCAGCGACCCGCCCGCCATCAACGCGAACAACGCCGTGAAGCCGGCCGCCAATTGACTCGCTTGCAGCCATGCTCGATCCCGCGCCAACGCCGACGCCATCAAACCCGCGTTTTGCAGCATCGAGATCATCGTCAACTCGACCGCTTCCCCCATCCCCACGCGGCGCAAGACGAACGCGATCGGCACGGGAATCGCTCCCCACGCCACCACCATGATCGCCGCGAACGATTCCACGGTCCGCCGCGTCTCCTGACGTTGCCTCAACCACCTCGACAGCAGCCACGGCGGAATCGTGGCGGCCAAAAACAACGCCACCCATATCCACCGCCGCTCGCTCGACTCGGACCGCGCGACCGCCAACATGGCCGCCGCCAAGGCGGAAAGCGCGAGCATGCCGCCAGTGTCCGCATCCCACGAAGGACCTGTCGCAACCGTCAAATTACTCGCACGATTCGTCGCCATGGCAACGCCGCTCCCATTGCCTCCGCCAGTCGTCCTCTCCCTCGCTTCCAAGCGTCACTCGAATCCAAGGCTGCACACCGTCGCTCACAGCCTCCGATCGGTTCACTTCGCGATTCCCCCACACGCCCTCGGGAGACTCCGCCGCGACACGGTCGAACTCGAGCAGACTGGCGGCGACATCGGCGGCGTTTTTGGAGTCGGTAGCGGAGTCGGCAGCGGCGGCGACTGCGGAGTCGTCAGCGGCGGCGATAACAATCCAACGAGCGGCGGCGTTGGAACCGCCAGCGGCCTCGCCCAGGCGCGCACGCCACTTCGCTTCGTTCGTCACGATTATTCGCAGACCGTGGGCGTTTCCGACGGCTCGCGAACCGTTGGTAGAGCGATCCTGGTCGCCACGGGACTCCGAGTTCGTTTTTCCGCTTCGCGACCGGGCGGAATCGGCCGCAGTCGCCGAGTCGTCATCGAAGCCGATCATGGCGAGCCGGTCCCAGAGTGACCGCAGGGCGGCCGGCTGGGACGAGATGCGAATCGGTTGGCCATTCAGTTCGCAGACGACCTGCCACCCATGCCGATGAAGCGCTTGGCAGACGCTCGCCACGACCCGTAAGGCGGCATCCAGCATCCGGGGAAACGCTCGCGAGTCGATCGCCACGGTGGCCCGCCGCTGGGACGCCGTTTGACGCTCAGAGACAATCAACACGTCGCGCCGTGAAGTGTGGGCCCAATGAATGCGACGCGGGGAATCACCCGGGCGATAGGGCCGCGCCGAAACGAGATCGCCCTCATCGCCCGGCCGATCGACCATGCCGCCGGCAATGGCCGGCTGGTGGCAACGGTCATACGGCGCCGCACGCAAGACAGTCACCCGCGGCCACACCAACATCTGTCGAGACACCGTGATCGGCCTTCGACACATCCAGAGTCCGAAGGGAAAGCCCGTGGCGACGGTCGGAATCCCCCGAGGCAATGGGCCGCGTCGACCGGGCCGCCAGGCGAAACGGAAGCGGGCCCTTGACCAAGCGGGCACACGAGAAAGCGCCGCCTCCTCATCCAGTCCGCCTTCCATGAGCAAACCCCAAACCGGCCAGGGACACCGGTTCGAAACCGCCACTTCCACAAAGACCTCGTCGCCCTCGTGGCAGCGAGTTCGCTCGAACGATAGCTCCGCGGCGACACCGCGAATGGCGAGCCACGGCCAAATCGCTCCCAGAGCCGCCGTGCCCACTAGCGCCCCGCAAACAACCCAGCCTTGCGGAACCGCGAACGCTCCCACCAGCCCCGAAGCAATCGACGCAACCACCATCCAGGAAAGCGGCGACCTCAACCAGAGAAAATAGCGGTTAGCCCATGGGCAAAAGTCATGGTTCGCCCAGCCATTCACGCGGGCCAATGCCGCCCACCAACCTCGAGGCGACATGCGTCGCGAATCCCGCGATGAAGCCGCTGACCCGGACGAATGCCGATCGGCTACTGCCAACTCCGACATGCCCTGCTCTCCACCGATGCCTGATCGACTGTCGTGGGGCTCGACGCCCCCAGCAACCCAGATCGTCCAAAAAACGCAATTGCGTTGCAAATGGTATCGTTCGCTGATTGCATGTCAAGCCTGTTTGCGACCGTTGGGCAACAATCGGCAATCGGCGATCGGGGGCGCGTTGGGGTTCGCCGAGGGTTGTTGGGCGACTTCGTCAGATGGAGTGGAGTGGAATGCGCGGTAGTGGAGCGGGGTGCAACTCGCCCTTCGGGTTGTGTATGGCGACAATTAGATCTTCTGATCTTTT
>JBIKVL010000703.1:0-3361 GCA_044356875.1 Pirellulaceae bacterium
GCTGGCGGGATCGGCGAGCGGACCGCGATCGACGGCGATACGGTCGGACAGCGTCTCGCCAGCGATCAGCGACTCGTTCTCGCGGACAGCGGCCGCCGTTTCGGCGTCCTCGGTTCGAATGGTGACTGAGATGCGGTCGGTGTACTCGAGCCCCAAGTCCTTGCGGCGGTCTTGAATGAGGCGGATCAAATCGCGGGCGAGGCCTTCGCGGAGCAGTTCCGGGGTGAGTTCCGTCGCGAGGACCACTACGCAACCCGTGCCCTGGGCGGCGGCCCATCCCGGTTTCGCTTGCAGACGGACTTGGATGTCCTCGCCGTCGAGCTCGATGGTTTCGCCGCCGACGGTGAGAGCCACTTTGCCCGAGTCGGTCAGTTGCCGCAGGAGGCTGCCGCCGTCGGCTTGGCCGAGCGCCGCTTTGGCCGCCGGCAGCAGTTTTCCAATGCGGGGGCCAAGCCGTTTGAAGTTCGGTTGAATCAAGTAGGTGATGTACTGGTCGGCTTCGCGGGCGTAGGCCACGCGTTTGACGTTGAGTTCTTCCCGGAGGAGTTCATCGTGCTGTTCCAGCCATGCTTGGTGCAGCGGCGTGGAAAGAACGACCTCGACCTTCGCCAGCGGCTGGCGGACCTTCAGTTTGTTGTCCATGCGGGCGGCGCGGCCGAGCGACGCGATCGCGCGCAGCAACCGCATCCGCTCGGACAGCGTGTCGTCGCGCAGGGCGGCGTTCGCCGTCGGGTAATCGCACAGATGGACGCTTTCCCGCACGCGTCCGCCGAACACGCCCGCCAAGTTGCGCCACAGCGACTCGGCGATGAACGGCGTGAACGGGGCGATCAGCTTCGCGGTGGTCGCCAAGCATTCGTAGAGGGTCCAGTAGGCGTCGAGTTTTTCCTGGGACTGGCGATCGGCGGCCCAGAAACGGTCCCGGCTGCGGCGCACATACCAGTTGCTCAACGCGTCCACGAACTCCGACAGCGCCGCGCAAGCGGCGTAGTTGTCGTAAGCGTCCATCCGCTCGGTAGTGGCGGCGATCGCCCGTTGCAGTTCGCCGAGGATCCAGCGGTCGAGCTCGCCGCGTTCGGCCGCTGGCCGATAGCCGCGAGCGCCCGCGAACTCTTCCGGCGACAACTGATCCACCGCGCCCGCGACCCGCTCGCCCGGATCGAAGCCGTCGATGTTCGCGTAGATGATGAAAAAGCTGTAGCAGTTCCAGAGCCGCAAGAGGAACTCGGGGATGCTGTCCTTGATCGCCTGCTCGCGGTAGCGGATCGACGTCCAGGGCGGCTGGTTGGCGAAGAAATACCAGCGCAGCGCGTCGGCGCCGTAGCGGTCGAAGATCTCCTGCGGCTCGCGGTAGTTCCGCTTGCTCTTCGACATCTTCTGGCCGTCCTCGCCCAGCATCAGCCCCAGGACGATGCAATTGCGGAACGGGTGGGGATACGGCGCGGACCGGCCAGCGGTCGCCGATTCATCGTTCTCGCTGAAGAGCATCGTGCTGATCGCGAGTTGGCTGTAGAACCAGCCGCGAGTCTGATCAATCGCCTCGCTGATGAAATCGGCCGGGAATTGGGCCGCGAACTGCTCGGCGTTCCGCCGGGGATAGCCCCACTGCGCGAACGGCATCGCCCCCGAGTCGTACCAGCAGTCGATGACGTCCGGCACCCGCCGCATCCGCGCACCGGCGGCGAAGGGCGAATCGTACGTGACGGCGTCGATGTACGGCTTATGAACCCGCAGATCGTCGGGCAGTTCGGGACGACGACGTTTCGCTTCCTCCCAAGCTTCGGCGCCGGAAGCGCCCGGCTTGGCGAGCAGTTCGTCGTAACTGGCGATCGCCTCCATGCGGCCCGTCGACTCGCAGACCCAGATCGGCAACGGCGTTCCCCAGAAACGCTCGCGGGACAGCGCCCAGTCGATGTTCGATTCCAGGAAATTGCCGAACCGGCCGTCGCGAATGTGATCCGGCAACCAGTTGATCCGCTGGTTGTTGGCGAGCATCCGGTCGCGGTAACGCGTAGTGCGGATGAACCAACTGCGGCGAGGATACTGGATCAACGGATCGTTGTCGGCGCGCCAGCAGAACGGATACGGATGCAGGTATTGTTCTTGGTGGAACAACAAGCCGCGGGCCTTGAGCTCGCGGCTGATATCTTTATCCGCCTCCTTGACCCATCGTCCCACGTACTCGGCTGGCGCCTCGGCGGTGAATTTGCCGTCCGGCCCCACCGCGCAAATGAGGTCGGGCCCTTCACCCGCTTCGAATCGCGCTTGCTCCGCCAGCAACACTTCGAAGTCCACCTCGCCGAACGCCGGCGCCTGGTGGACGACCCCCGAACCGCTGTCGAGCGTGACGAAATCGGCGGCCACAACGCGCCAGGCAAGATGTTGCGTCCCGCCCGCCCGCAGCCGACCCTGGACATCGCCCAGTCGCGCGTGGTAGTTGGAAAACGGCGGCAGGTAGCGTTTGCCGAGCAACTCCGACCCGCGTTGGGTCGAGAGCACTTTGAGTTCACGTTTGAGCTTGCCGGCGAGCGTTTCGACGAGCGCCGCCGCGAGGATCAACCGCTGGCCCGAGTCAGGGTCCTCCACGGTCGCGTACTCGAAATCGGGATGGACCGCCGCGAACTGATTGCTGGGAAGCGTCCATGGCGTGGTCGTCCAAACCAGCAACGCCGTGTGCGGATCGTCGACGAGCGGAAAGCGAACGTAAACGCTCGGATCGGCCACTTCGCGATAGCCTAAGCCGACTTCGCCGCTGGACAGGGCCGTTCCGCCTTGCGCCCACCACCAGACGATCTTGTGGCCTTGGTAAAGCAGCCCGCGATCGAACAGGCTTTTCAGCGACCACCAGACGCTCTCGACGTAGCTCTCGTGGTACGTCACGTAGGCGTCTTCGAGATGGATCCAGAAACCGAGCCGTTCGGTCAGCCGCTCCCATTGTTTCATGTAGCGCCAGACACTCTCCTGGCACTTGTGAATGAACGGTTCGACTCCGTACGCCTCGATTTGCTCTTTGGAATGGATTCCCAATTCCTTGCAGACTTCGACCTCCACGGGCAGACCGTGCGTATCCCAGCCCGCTTTCCGTTCGCACAGGTAGCCGCGCATCGTGCGGTAGCGGGGAAAGACATCTTTGATCGCCCGCGTGAGGCAATGGCCCGGATGCGGCATGCCGTTGGCCGTCGGCGGACCCTCGAAAAAGACGAACCGCGGCGCGCCCTGGCGCCGTTCGAGCGATTGTTCGTAAATCCGTCGCGACTTCCAAAACCCGAGGATTTCCTCTTCGAGCGCCGGGAAGCTGACATTGTTCGGGACAGATTGAAACATAGCGTGGCTCGAATAATACGGAAAAAGGGCACCGCTG
>JBIKVL010000704.1:0-3353 GCA_044356875.1 Pirellulaceae bacterium
CGTGCTGATGACGGCGTCCAAGCATTGATTGGCAATAACGGCTGGCATGGCACAACTATGGGGTGGTGGTGATCGTGTAGCTGAACCCGCTGGCGAATCGCGAAGACGTCATGGGCTGGCGCTGGTCGGCTTCGAGCGCCAACCGAACAGCCTTGAGCGCGGTAGCCCTTCTGGCGTGAACATCTTCAGACCGCACAAGACCGGCGAGCTCAGCCTCGGCGAGCCGCATGAACGCGGTCCACATGGCGATGGGCTCGATGTCGATGGGGTCGGAAATCGCGTATCGCACGCCGGCCAGCGTGTTGGTGAACGGCGAGTCGACAAGGATGCTGGTGGGCGAGACATACTCGATGACGCGCCGCTGGGCGATGTAAGGATTGCAGGCGTTGGTGATGCGGCTGCCGGTTTCGTCGGTGGGCTCCAGCGTCGCAATCGCCGACAGCCGGAACATCGCGCCGACATGCTCCGGCTTGAAGGCGTTGATCGCCGCCGTTACGGTCGCGCTGCCGCTCGTCACAGACACCGTCCCCGTGGCGTCGTATTCAGTCCACAGCGGCCTGGGATTGGTTTCGTAGTAGATGTCGAGCGGACATTCGGAGACGGGCGTTGGGCCAAGCAGCAACGCTTCCCGGCCATACGTGTCGCCGCTCGCGACGACCGCCGCCATGAACGCGTTCGAGGGCGTGCGTTGCTGTAGCGTGGTGTGGTCGCGGATCGTCTCGGGCGTGGTGAGTTGCAAGGCCCGTTGACGATCGAGGTCGTACACCCGAAGGATGCTGCGAAAGCCAAGAGGCAGCTCATACTGCGACCGTTCGAGCGAATACGCCATCGGTCCCGGAACGTCCGCCGCCGGGCTGCTGAGTTCGCCAAGCTGAATCTGCGTGTCGGACAGCCTGCGAGCCACGTCGTATTTGGTCTTGCCGATGACGAGCCTGCCGGCCGCCGCCCAGCTCGGCCACGTGCCTCCAGTAAGCGTTACGAGTCGCGGATGGGCTCCGCCTTCGTGGTCGTAATCGACGGTGCCCGTCGAGTATGGAGGCGACGTGCGGATAGCGAGGTGCCGCTCGAAGTACGACCATCGCGCCATCTGCGGCAGCTCTCGGTAGGCGGCTTGCACGGCGCTGCGAGCCATCCGCTTGTTCCGTTCGGTGGGATCGATGTCGAACAGATCAAGCAGCCGGTCGACGGCGTCGCGATAGGTGCGGATGGTGGCGCTCATTGGTTAGTCCCGCTTCTTCGAGCCATGCTTGTCGACGATCCGTTCACGCAATTCACGCCGCGCCTTGGGGCTCTTTGCGACTTTGGCGTTCAGCGACGGGTCTTCCGCCCGATAGTTGGCTTCCAGTCGATCGACGATGTCGGACGCCAGCCGCGTTCGCTTGGGCTTCTCGGGAACAATCCCCCGATGCTCGACCGCTCCCGTCACCGTAAGGTTGCGTGCGCGGGCAATCGCTTTCACGTCGTCCACCGACGACACCCAAGCGGCTGGATCGTCCGGCCTTCCCAGTCCGCCTTTGAAGCATTTGCCCTGCGTGGCGATACCGGCTTTCCTGGCCGTCTCCAAAATCGTCGAACGGCTGGCATCGCTCATGCCGCTCATCTGCCGCGAAAAGCCTTCCGTGAACGCCCTGTCCGTTCCCTTGCTCCCTGGCGGTCGACGCAACGCGCACATGGCCGCGAACTCGGCGGTCTCGCCCTTCCTGCGAATGCTGCGATAGACACGCAAGGCTTGCGGTCCAGCCGCCTTGACCTGGCCTTCAAGCATTCGCTGCCTTGTCTTTGCCGGAATCGATCTCACTTTTTGGCTCCTATCTTCTTGGCCGCCTTGGCTTTCTCGCTCGCTACGCGTAGATCAAGCTCATGCCTCTCGCTACGCTGGACCATCTCCTGCTCGTGGCGCTGTTGGTCCATCGCGAGGCGAGCTTCTTCAGCCTGTAGCTTCTGCTCCGCTTGCTGAGCCTGGGCTTCGGCGGCCGGATCGACGGGCGGTGGAGCGTTGGGGTCGACAGGCGGAGGCTCCGGCATTCGCACCATGAACGGCTGCGGATCGAGGTCGAGCGCCTTCGCCATCTCGGTCATGTAGGCGTTGTACGGATCGAGCATTCCCTGGGCGGCAAACTGCTGCATCACCGGCAACGCGTATTGGCCAAACTCCTGGAGCTGGGCCACTCGGCCAGCCTTGTTCGGCTTTCGCGTCGAGCCCGCTTCGATACGGAACGCATACTCGTTGACCACCGTGTTCGGATCGGTGGAATCCACATGCTGATCCCATAACGCCGCTCCCAGCGGACCAAGCACAAGCCCGACGTCCTCTCCGCCAAGGTGATAGCGGGCAGCCTGCGCTTCCTTCAGCACGGATAGCGACACCCAATCCTCGACGTTGTTCGCCATGTCGTCGGGGCGGATGGTGATTTGCTCGCTCTTCAGGTCGGCCTCCGCAGCCGTTCTGATCTGCTTGGCGCTCATGCCGTACAACAGCTCGGTGAGGCCAAGCCGCTTGTCGATCTTCTCGTCGACGGCCGCGATGACATTCCAGATGTCACCCGGAAATGGCGGGGCCTGGATGAACGTCAGCAGTTCGCTTGGCTTGATGCCCAAGAGGTCGGACAGTTCGATCGTCGTGAACGGCGCGTCTCCGCCGGCCAGTTGCTTTTGGATTTCCGCGCCGGCCGCCTTAGCTCGCACCAGCAGCGTTTGGCACGCGGACGCCGCCTTGTCGGCCAAGAAGCTCATGCACCAGTTGATGAACTTCATCTCGCCCGCGACGCTCTTGAACAGCGACACCGGCCACACGCATCCCGGCTTGTCGTAAAACCGCAGCTCGGCGAACGGCCACGCCAGCGGCTTGTTCATTTCCTGCCAGAACGGGCAATCCCACTGGGCGGCCATGAACGCCGCTTCCTGGTCCTGGAGAATCCATGGCGGCAGATTGAGCGGATAGGGAATGCCCTTCGCCACGACGAGATGGCAATAGCGTCCCAGCCACGACGCGTCGTACGCCGTCCGTGGATTGTTGGCCGCTTTCCCATTCCGATCGGGCTCGCCCTTGAGCAGGTTGCCGAACCCGTTCTTCGAGTAGATCCGGTAGCCTTCGATGAGATCGAAGCTGCGTCCGCGTCCATCGTCCTTGCGACGCTGCTTGCCGCGACCGGATTCCGCTTGGTGCTCGAACGATTCGATGTGGCCTCGCAGCGAGCCGGCTGGTAGCTGGTATTTCTCCTCGACGACGTTCAGCGGCAGGATGAAACGCTCCGCCATCCACTGGACGTCCTCTTCGTATTCGGCATCCGGGTCTTTGAGGATGTCGTCGGAGGACACGTAGACGCTGCGGGGAAACCGGATTCCGCTTGCCT
>JBIKVL010000705.1:0-3351 GCA_044356875.1 Pirellulaceae bacterium
GCACGCTCGAAGGCCACACCGGGCTCGTCAAGTGCGTCGCCTTCTCGCACCGTGGCGACTGGCTGGCGTCCGGCGGAGTGGATGGGGCACTGCGGCTGTGGGACATGGCGACCGGCGAGTCCCGTCAAAACACGGCCGCCCACGCCAACACGATCTACGGTTTGGCGTTCGCGCCCAAGGATCGGCGGCTGGTGACGGCCAGCTTCGATCGCACGTTGCGGGTTTGGTCGCTGGACTGAATCGCCGCTAAGGGAAAAGCTCTAACAGTTCGTCGGGGCGGGCGATGAGCCGCTGGGCGCCGTGGGCGACCAGTTCGTCGCGTTCCCGGAATCCCCAGAGGCAGCCGACCGGCAGCATCGCCGCTCGAACGGCCGTTTGCATGTCCACGAGCGAATCGCCGACGTAAGCGCAGCGGTGGGCGGGAACGCCGAGCAGCGCGGCGATTTCGAACGCTCCGGCTGGATCGGGCTTCCGTGGAACGCCCTCGCGCTGTCCCAAAACGGCGACGAAATCGTCGCCCGCGAAATACTCCTCGACGCACTTCACCGTGAAGGGATGGGGCTTGTTCGAGAGCACCGCCAGCGGCACTCGCAGCGATCGTAGCGCCGCGATCAATTCGAGAATCCCGTCGTACGGTCGCGTGTGGCGGTTCCAATGGCGGTCGTAGACTTCATGGAAACGAGCGACGCACGGCTGTAGCCACTCGTCGCGGTTCGCGGTCGCGGGCAGCGCGCGGTCGAACAGCGTTACCACGCCGTCGCCGACCAGGTAACGAAAGCGGTCGAGCGGGTGGACGGGGAAGCGGCGTTCTTCCAGCACTTGATTCACCGTCTCGGCGATATCGCGGAGCGAATCGAGCAAAGTTCCATCGAGATCGAAGACGACAGCGGCGGGCGATTCGGCCATGGAGTCTCGCTTGGGAAAAACACGCGTTCGGCGAACGGTCCGCCAGTGGCGGGAGATGCTTACGCGTGGCGAACGGGCAGTCCGCCAACAGTTACAACGCGTCGGGGACCAACACGGCGCGGCGCACGTGCCAGCGGCCCTCGCCGGTCCCGGAAAAATAC
The DNA here is from genome assembly GCA_044356875.1 of Pirellulaceae bacterium. GTDB lineage: Bacteria > Planctomycetota > Planctomycetia > Pirellulales > Pirellulaceae > CAIXSC01. The sequence continues at coordinate 1,068 of JBIKVL010000705.1, forward strand.
TCGCGGGCCAATTCCAATTCCGCGACGAACGGTTTTTTCGAGCCGGATTTGGAATCGACGCGATACCGCAAGCCGATGACGTCCATGGTCAAGTTTTCGCGGGTAACGTAAGGGCTGGAAAGAAAGGTGTAGTTGGCGTCGTCCCCCAGTTCCGAAAGGCGTTTCGGCAAATCTTCCCGCGTGAACGCCTCGAAGAACTCTTTAATCGGTCCCGACATGTAAAGATCGGTGAGGTTGGTGCCCTCGGACGGCCGATTTTGGTGGCTTTGCCGCAATTGATACGCTTCATCAAAGCGTTTCGCCGCGAGCATCCGCATCCAACGCTCGCCATACACGCGTCCGTACCCGGTAATCATTCGGTTATGGGCGTAGTTATGGGCGAGGATCGACGACAGCAGGATGGTGGCCAACGCCATGCCGGTAATCGCCAGTTTTCGGCCCGTGAAGCTTTCCGGCTGCGACTGGATCGCTCGCAGGGCGAGCACCCCGAAAGCGACCGCCGCGACGGGCACAAGCCACAGCAAGGGACCGATGAAAGCCAGCACGGAGAGCAGACCGGTCAAAAACGCGGCCAACGCCCAGGGGTTCACGCGGCGGTAGTCGGATTCGTCGCCGTTGACATCGGCGGGTAGCAAGCCGCCAGCGACGGCAACGGTTCCAACAGGAGTGCTGCCAGTGGTACTGCCGGTGGTGCTACTGTTGCTGCCAGCGTTAGTACCAGTGTCGGCGCCGCCGACGGCCGATTCGGCAATGGGTTCGGCGGGCGGCCTTTTCACGGGGTCGACGGACATGAAAGCCTCGCGGTCAGCGGCACTGCGGTGAGCGGCACTGCGGTGAATGGCACTGCGGTGAATGGCACTGCGGTGAACTGCACATTAGCTTCGGGCAGTGTCTCATTTCAGAACGCGTTGCAATTCCGTGATCGACACGGTGCCTTTGGCCACGAGCAACACGCCTTCCTCTTGGATGCTGCGAGTGCCCGCTTGGCGGACAACTTGGCGGAGCGCGTCGAGCTGCGGGGTTTTGACGAGCGCCTGCCGAACGGCGTCGTTGACTTCCAACAGTTCGAAAATCGCGGTGCGTCCGTAATAGGTGATGCCGCCGCACTTGGGACACGGTTTTGGCTCTTCCACTTTCCCCTTATGATCGGGCGGTGGCGGCGGTGGCGGTTGCCACTCGCGATACAGGTGCTGGACTCTGCCAGGAGGAATTCCGAGCTTTTGCAAGAGCTGTGGTGGCGGCTCGAAAGCCTGTTTGCATTCGCACAATTTGCGGATGAGTCGGCAATTGACGACCATGGTGACTGCCTGAGCGAACTGATCGACGGGCGGCTTATAAGTCGCGAGGACGCGCAACAGCGCTTCGGTCGTGTCCCTGGCCTGCACGCGGGTGATCGCCATTCGGCCTTCTTGGTTCACCTGTTTACATAGGAGTTCCGCCGTGGCTTGATTGGTCATTTCGGGGACGACCAATGTGTCCGGTTGCTTCAAAATGACTTTCGGCAGAACGGTGTCGGGCGTTTCGCCAGCCGCCGTATCGTACGGATACGAATTGATATTGATGATTTCCTCATCCGTGGTGTTTTTCGGATGGATGATGACGAAGTCGCGGACGAACCGGTCGGCCGCTTCGAGCCCCACTTTCCAGAAAGTGCTGAGCCCGCCGGCGGGCGGCGCGGAGAAGATAATGAGTCCCTGCTGCCGATTGATGAGGCTCTTGAATTGGTCGCGCATTTTGTCGCGCATGCCGATATCTTCGAGCGTGGCGAAGGGAAACTTTTTCGGCGCGAACTTGATTTCCACGCGTTCGCCCGTCGGCACGCCCTGGCTGGCGAACAACACGCTAAATTTCGCGCCCAGGCATTCGGCGCCGAACTTGCCCTCTTGCTTCCCGCGGCGTTCGGCCGGGTTGAGATTGGCGAGCTTCTTGAAGCAGGCCAACATCCCGTCGCCGTTGGGCCGGTCTTGCGGCGCCAAGTCGTAGGGGAAACCGTCGACGAAAATCCGCCGCGCGACGGCGTCGCGGGTGTAGTCGAGCAACACGCGGTCGGCCCGCCGCGCGTAGGCCTCGGCCAACAAGGCCATGGCGTACGTGAACTGGGGCGACTGGCGAACCTGAATCAACGCGCCTTGTTGGGACGCGTTGTCCGGCCCGGCTGCCGTGAACGCGATCGGCGGGAAATACTCGTGCGGCTGGCGCTGGACTTCGTCTTGTTTCTTGGCCATGCGAATACTGGCGGCCGCGAGAGCCAACCGCCGTTGGGGTGCGAAGGGGTGCGTAGGGA
>JBIKVL010000706.1:0-3350 GCA_044356875.1 Pirellulaceae bacterium
GGCTTCGATAACTTGCGTCGATCGTTCGACCGCACGGACTCCATGCAGTCGCTCGACACGTTCAATCGCCAAGCGATCGATATGCTGCTGAGCGACCGGACGCGGAACGCGTTCGACCTATCGCAAGAGCCCGAGGCGTTGCGTTCGCGCTATGGCAAACATGCTTGGGGTCATCGCTGCCTGCTGGCTCGACGGCTGGTCGAGGCGGGCTGCAGCTTCGTGACGATGGTGCTCGAGAACCCGTACATCTCGGGCGTGCCGTGGTTGAAAGAGGGCACCTACAATTGGGACTCGCATGCGGTCAATTGCCACATGTTCAACGACCTGCGGGTGCGGTTGCCGATCTACGACCAAGCGGTCACGGCGCTCGTGGAAGACATCTATGCCCGGGGGCTCGACCGGAAGGTGTTGGTGATTGTGACGGGCGAATTCGGCCGCACGCCGCGGATCAACCCCACCATCGGTTCCCAAACAGGCGTGATGCAGCCCGGCCGCGACCACTGGCCCCAGGCGATGTCGATGCTGCTCTGCGGCGGCGGCATGCGGACGGGCCAAGTGATCGGCTCGACGAACCGCCGGGGCGAACACCCGCAAGATCGGCCGCTCACCCCCAGCGACCTCTGGGCGACGATGTACCGGCACCTAGGAATCGATTGGAACCACTCGTTCCTCGACCTCAACGGCCGCCCGATGCCGATCCTGACGGACGGCGAGCCGATCCAGGAATTGCTGCCAGTCTGACACGTATCGAACGCTAGTCGCCAAAAACGATCGGCCGCGCTCCAATCAGCCGGACCGCGCAAGCGGCCGGTTCTAGGCGGAAACGGCACGAACCGCCCGAACCGGCGGCCCCCATCAGCCGGACCGCGCAAGCGGCCGGTTCTAGGCGGAAACGGCACGAACCGCCCGAACCGGCGACCCCCATCAGCCGGACCGCGCAAGCGGCCGGTTCTAGGCGGAAACGGCACGAACCGCCCGAACCGGCGGCTGGTGCCGAACCGCCCGATAACCGGCGGCCCTCATCTGCCGGACCGCGCAAGCGGCCGGTTCTAGGCGGAAACGGCACGAACCGCCCGATAACCGGCGGCTGGCGCTGAGCCGGCTGATGAACCGGCGGCCCCCATCTGCCGCACCGCGCAAGCGGCCGGTTGTCCCTCGAATCTGCCGGACCGCGCAAGCGGCCGGTTGTCGTTTCCTGGGTCCGCCCGTCCGGCTCCCGGCTCCCGGCTCCCCGAATGGCCTTTGATCTTCCGAATCGGGCGGCTACTATTGCCCAGGGGAATTGGGCAAGCCAGGAACGACGTTGGCGGGCGACCGCGAGCGGCGGTTGGAGAGAGGTTGGTAGCGATCGATGATGCGGTATTGGACGGCGGGGGAATCCCACGGCAAGGCGTTGATTGCTCTGGTGGACGGCTTTCCCGCAGGGGTTGAGCTTGACACGGCGGCTATCGACGCGGAATTGCGGCGACGCCAGGGTGGTTACGGCCGAGGCGGCCGACAGCGGATCGAGACGGATGCCGTCGATGTGTTGTCGGGCGTCTGGAAAAACCGCACTCTGGGAAGTCCGATCGCGCTCCAGGTCGTCAATCGCGATTACAAATTGGAACGGCTCGGCGACCTCGAACGACCGCGGCCGGGCCACGGCGATTTGACGGGCGCGATCAAATTTTTGGGGTCGATTCGGGGCGTGCTGGAACGGGCGAGCGCTCGGGAGACGACGGTCCGGGTCGCCGCCGGGGCACTGGCCAAACAGCTGCTGCGCGAGTTCGGGATCACGGCGTTCGGCTACGTCGTCGAACTGGGTGGCATCGCGATCCCGCCCCGCGACGGAACGCTCAGCGAACGGCTCGCTTGGCGCGATTCGAGCAGCATCTATTCGCTCGACACGTCCCGGGACGCGGAGATCGAGCGGTTGATCGATGAAACCGGCAAGGCGGGCGACACGCTGGGCGGCATCGTGGAAGTGCGAGTCGAGGGCCTGCCGATTGGCCTTGGCACGCACACGCAGTGGGATTTGAAGCTCGATGGCCGCATCGCTCAGGCGGTGATGGCCGTGCAAGCGATCAAGGGCGTGGAAATCGGCCTGGGCTTCGAGGCGGCTCGACGTCGCGGTTCGCAGGTCCACGATCCGATCCGGTTCGACGAAAGCCAGCGATCGACGCCGGCCTTGGGATATGTCCGGCCGACCAACAACGCGGGCGGGTTGGAAGCGGGAATTACGAACGGCCAGCCGCTGATTGTTCGAGCCGCCAAGAAGCCGATCAGCACGCTTCGCAAACCGTTGGACTCGATCAACCTCGGCACGAAACAGCCGGAGGCGGCGGCCTACGAGCGGAGCGATGTTTGCGCGGTGTCGGCCGCGAGCGTCATTGTGGAAAACGTGGTGGCCTTCGAGGTGGCGCGGGCGTTGACGGATAAGTTCGGCAACGACAGCGTCGAGGAAATGAAGGCCCGCTGGACGCTCTATCAAGACATGGCCCGCCAACGCTAAGGACCCGCTATCCAGGGCGCGAACAGAGGCGGATTCGCCGCGGACTGGCACCAACCATTAAGCCACGGACGAACACCGAAACACACGGAAGGATGCCATGCACGAAACGACGCGTCGCTTCTGTTGCCGCGCCGGCTTTCTGCTCGGATGCGTCCTGCCGACCTTGTTGGTGGTTTCCTGGGTCGCCTATCAACGCACGGCGTGGTTCCACGAGCGTGAACGGGACTCGTGGCGGGCCGTATTGTCGCGGCATTTGGGCGTGGACGTCGCGATCGATGCGGTGACTCACCCCGAGCCGCTCGTGACGCGGCTGGAAGGGGTCGTGCTGACCGACCCGGAAACGGGTCGGCGATTGGCGGCGGCGAACCGCGTGGAACTCGGCCGGGAGGACGGCGGCTGGGTGGCTTTCCTCGGAGACGCCGAGTTGCCTTACGCGCAGCTGCCCCGGTTCCAAGAGATCGCGCAGCCGTTGTTGTGGCGTCGCGCCGGTGATGGCGCCCCCGTATGGCAAGTCGTCGTTGGCTCGCTGCAGCTCACCGGCGGCCCTTCCGCCCACACGTTGCTGGATGTGCGGTTGTTCGGCGAAGCGAGCGGCGAGTCAACCGGTCCACGCGTGCGGGTGGAGTTCCGACTGGCGGGCGTGGAGATGCGGGAGCCCGCTCGGCTGGTGCTGACACGCCGCCGCGACGGCGACCGGCCGGCGACCGATTGGGAATTCGAGACGGGGCCGCGGGCGTTGCCGGCGTCCGCGTTGTCGACGGTCTTTCCGCCGCTCGGCGAGCTGGGAGAAGAGTGCCAGATCAGTGGGCGTTGCGCTTTCCGCCAACGGGATGGCGGCTGGGATGGCGAGGCGCAAGCG
>JBIKVL010000707.1:0-3349 GCA_044356875.1 Pirellulaceae bacterium
AGCCCCGTCGAAATGATGGACAACATGACGGTGTCTTCGAACGGCACCATTGTGATCCAGGAGGATCCCGGAAATCAGGCTTATCTGGCCAAGATTTACACTTACGCGCCGGCGACCAACACTTTGATTCAGGCCGCGCAGCATAACCCCGAATATTTTGTGAATGGCGTCAACCCGGCGAAGTTCCTCACGCAGGACGAGGAGACGTCCGGCGTGATCGATGTGTCGCATATCCTTGGCAAGGGCCATTACTTAGTCAATGTCCAGGCCCACAAGGCGATTCCAGGGGAACTCGTCGAAAACGGCCAATTGCTGGTGATGAATATCGACAGCGCGACGCCATCGGCGGAATTGATCGACGGACTGCTCTCGGTCCAAGGAACGACGGGGAGCGACAGTATCTTGGTGTACGCGGCGGGAGCCACGGTGACGGCGCAAGTGAACGGCCGCCGACTCGGATCCTTCTCGAAATCGCTTGTGGAACAGATTCGCGTGCGTGGCTCGGCCGGAAGCGACGTCATCAATGTGGTCTTGTCCCCAGTCGGCTTCGCCGGATTCGGCGGCACTGGAAAGGACATCATTTACGGCTCGCTCCGCGATGACGTGCTGTTTGGCGACGACGGCGACGACATGATCTACGGGTATTCGGGCAACGATAAGATCTTCGGCGGCAACGGGTCGGACTGGCTCTGGGGCGGCGACGGCGATGACAGCCTGATGGGCGGTGCCGGAGCCGATTACCTGTATGGCATGCAGGGCACGGATCGGATGGATGGCGGCGACGGCGTCGATTGGCTGTTCGACGTCGGGATGCTCGACACCTACCTGAACGGCGAATGGATCAATGGCCGCCGCCGCTAATCGCGATTGACGGATAGCGATACTTGAAAAAGACCATGAACTCGCGTTTCCCCCAGGGAAAACGCGAGTTTTTTTGTGAGCCCAGGAAAGTTCGAACTAACCGGCGGCCGTCGAGGGAATGTCGCCGTGTCTTTGGGAACGGCTACGATCCATCCGTTTCATCCATGCCATCCGTGGTTCTGTCCCACGCGCTGAAGAAGGAGCCGATGGCAATTCTCATTCAGGAGTCGCGCTGAAATCGCTCCCACAATGACCATCCGCACGATAGCACAAATCCGTTCTGTGTCTTTCGGTGTTAGTCCGTGGCGAGCCTTTGCCCTTTTTTTGTTCTCAGGAACATGCTCTCAGCAGCGCGGCCTTGCTTCGTATGTCGGCCGCGTTGAGCTCGATAACTCAGTGGCGTGTCAGCCCGCGACTACTGCCGGGCGCGGCCTTCGGCGTCGAAGACGCCTTCGAACAGCGCCGAGCTGAGATAGCGTTCGCCGGAGTCGGGGAGGACGACGACGATCGTCTTGCCGGCGTTCTCCGGGCGTTTCGCCACGCGGACGGCGACCGAGGCGGCGGCGCCGCAGGAGATGCCGGCGAGGATGCCTTCTTCTTGCATCAGCCGCCGCGCGAAATGGATCGCCTCTTCATTGGAGATTTGCTCGATGTCGTCCACCAGCGACATGTCGAGCACCCCTGGGACGAAGCCGGCACCGATGCCTTGGATCTTGTGCGGGCCCGGCTTGAGCGGTTCGCCCTGGCGGGTCTGCGTGAGCACGGGGCTGGCGAGCGGTTCGACGGCGATCGACCGCACCGGCTTCCCTTTGATCTGCTTTAGATAACGGGTCACGCCGGTGATGGTGCCGCCCGTGCCGACGCCGGAGACGAAGATGTCGATCGCGCCGTCGGTGTCGTCCCAGATTTCCGGGCCGGTGGTCTGTTCGTGGATCGCTGGGTTGGCCGGGTTCTTGAACTGTTGGAGCAGCACGTATTTTTCGGGATCGGAGGCCGCGATCTCCTCGGCCTTCGCCACCGCGCCGCTCATCCCCCGCGGGCCTTCGGTCAGGACGAGCTTCGCGCCGTAGGCCACCAACAGCTTGCGCCGCTCGATGCTCATCGTCTCCGGCATTGTCAACGTTAGGGGAATGCCACGGGCGGCGGCCACGAAAGCGAGCGCGATGCCCGTATTGCCGCTGGTCGGCTCGACCAATTCCTTGCCGGGTCCGAGCAACCCGCGTTTCTCGGCGTCCCAAATCATGGCGGCCCCGATGCGGCACTTCACCGAGTAGGCCGGGTTGCGGCCCTCGATCTTGGCGAGCACGGTGGCGGCGGCGCCATCCGTGACACGGTTCAGCTTCACCAGCGGCGTGCGTCCGATCGTGAGCGAATTGTCTTGGAACCAGCGGGGCATCGGGAACCTCCTGTCAAAGGGATCGGGGCATCATGGAGACTCAAGGCGAGGCGGAGGCGAAGCAGGCAGGCGGCTTGGTCCGGCGCCAACAAAGACGGCCAGTGGTCGAGTCACGACACACTGGCCTCCGGTTTGCCGGTCAGCACACGAGCCTGTCACCCCAATCTGCGAGCGATCAGCGGAGCGGAAGTATATCGGCAATAAGACGATCCGTTCAAGAACAGAATGCCGCCCACGCGTCCCGCCGCGTGCCGCCCTCCCGCCTGCCAGCGGCCACGGATATCATGCTGGGAAGGCGGATGGCGGCGTATTGTTTCGCATCTTTTCTGGAAAGAACCACGTGGCGACCGCGACTCGCTTTCGGCAGTGGACGGATGAAGACCTGTCCGTAACCGTTCAACAGCATATCCTCTCGCAGCAAAAACGCTTCCCCGGCGCGACCGGCGAGTTTTCCTGGCTGCTCTCCGGCGTCACGCTGGCGACCAAGATGATCGCCGCCAAGGTGCGGCGGGCCGGGTTGACCGACATCCTGGGCGAGCATGGGGCCGTGAACGTCCAGGGCGAAACCCAACAGAAGCTGGACGTCTTCGCCAACAACGCGCTGCTCCACTGCCTCCGTTTCCGCCAGTCGATCGGCGTGGTGGCATCCGAGGAAAACGAAGAGCCGCTCACGCTGAATTTCCTGTCGCCCGACGCCAAATACGCCGTGATCTTCGACCCGCTCGACGGCTCGTCGAATATCGATGTCAATGTCAGCGTCGGCACGATTTTCTCCGTCGTGAAACGGCCGGACGACGCGGCCGCCGCCGACGATCCGGTCCGCTGGATTCTTCAGCCCGGCAGCCGCCAAGTGGCCGCCGGGTACGTCGTCTATGGGTCGTCGACGATGATGGTGTATACGGTCGGCAACGGCGTCCATGGGTTTACGCTCGATCCGTCGATCGGCGCCTATGTGCTGAGCCAGGAGAACATCCGCGTGCCCCGCCAAGGGGCGTTGTACTCGGTGAACGAAGCCTATCGCGACCATTTCCCGCCGCCCTACCGCGCCTACCTGGAACGGCTGCGACTGGGACAAGCCGGGAAGCCGTACGG
>JBIKVL010000708.1:0-3342 GCA_044356875.1 Pirellulaceae bacterium
TCGCGTTGCGATAGCGAATACTTCATCCGCCAGGATCGGAACAACTTCAGCAATCAAGCGATCAACGCTCATTTCGATCACTCTCTGATGGGGATAACTATGTAATTCTGCCGCCGGAAAACGGCCTTCGTAATTGGTTACGATGGCGACTCCGGCGGCATAACGCGCAGTCGAAACAGGCATGATTTTATGGCCGAAGTGATGACAAGTCAATCATTTGCGGCCGTTCGTCCGGATCGACCCTGCGGCATTATTTGAGCGGCATATCCCGCCGGCGATCGGCTCCGCGACTCCCCTCGGTTGGGGCATTCCTTTTATTTCCGCGTCTTCCAGCGGCATAACACGCAGCTGGCGACGATCGTCGAGAGCGACGCAAGTCTCGACCTGTGATAATGTTGCGACATAGCAGCGACGTGCAGGCTGGGGCGTTATCAGAGGCGGTCCGGCGGCATAATCCGCATCATCTCGCCCCGCGGGCGTGACGAGGAACTGTAGATACGTACACTCACCTTTGTTGGCTTGCTCCGGCGGTCTGTAATTCAACGGCAGTTCGCCAAGCACGAAGTAAACGTCCGCCATCTATCGCTGAGCACGGAGCACGCCTACGTCGGGTGGATTCGGCGATTCATCTTGTTGTCGATGGCGAACTCGCATTAGGCCAGTTTGGTGGGGTGGCTGGCGGGGTTGCCAAGGTCGGATGGCGAAGTTCCTGCGCGCGCGGACATGATAGCGTGGTGACCGACTTCGGCGCGGATTGCGGCTTCGGCGTCTCATCGCCAAGCGTCAGAACTGGCGCACCGGAGACTCCAGCGACTGCCGCTCCCAGTCCGAATCGCAAACAGTCGCGGCGGGAGAGTAAATAGCCACCAGGTTGATTAAGCATTGTGGGTTCCTTTCATGAGCGACCACGAACCGTCTTGGCTGGTTCCCAGAAAGGCGCGAAGAAATCCCCACGTGGTCCTTGTCACGTAGTTTGATTTCATCGACGTGCTTTCGGGGCATCTAGCCCAACAGAGTCCAAAGCGGTTCGCCCTCCGTCGCGCGCAAGGGGCGCCCTGTGCGATCGGGAAATGCCGCTTCGTGTCCAATCCCCAGCAGATGCAGAATCGTCGCGGTCAACTCGGATGGCGAGACCCGATCTCGGGCCGGATAAGCGCCTTGGCGATCGCTTGCGCCGAGCACTTGGCCGGGGCGAATGCCGGCGCCGGCGAGTACTAAACTGAAGACGTTGCCCCAGTGATCGCGGCCGCCGCTGGCGTTAAACTTGGGAGTTCGTCCCATTTCGCCGATCGCCACCACCAGAGTTTCATCCAGCAATCCTCGCGACGCGAGATCCTCGATCAGGGCGGTGAAGCCCTGAGGAAGAGCCAGATGACGCTCTTGGCGCGACCGAAGGTCGTCCGCGCCTCGGCGGGAACCGCACTGGCACGGTTGGGTTCCGCCGCGAGAGCCGAAACTCCGCGCACGACCTCGTCGAGACTGGCCGACATCCATGCCGCGGCGCCGCATTGCAGAAGCCGCCTTCGGTCGATCGTTGGTGCCTGCTTGATGATCATGAGGACAACTCCGTTTCAGATTAACTCGCGGATCGGTTCGCCATCGGGATGGGGCGCACTGGGAAGCGGCGGCGGGATGTAAACCCCATCCCGCTGTCCCAGTAACCAGGCGAATCCGCGACCACGCCGTAGACGCGGTCGGCCGTCCGCAGCATCGCCACCGGAAACGTCTGATTCTTGCGTTTACGAACGCCCGTGTCGTAGGCTGCCTCTTTCGTGACGGGGCCCGAGAACGCAGCGAATTCCCCGTCGATCGCCAACTCGAGCGGAAACTTCAACGCAAACCGCTGCTCGGCCGCGGCGGTCACCTCCAACGTTCGTTCAATCAGCGTCGGATTCTTCTGCGTGATCCTCAGGCGAAAGGTGAGCGTCCCGAGGGTGACGGGCCCGAGTTCGACGCTTCCGTCGACTTCCCGATGCATACGAAACTCAACCGGCGCCGCCTCGGCATCCGGCAGACGACGTTGCACGCCAGCGGGAGCCGCATCCACGGAACGGCCGACCCGCAGCTTGCCGGAGTGGTATTCGACGCCAAGCACTCCATGACGCGCGACAACTCGAGGAGTGATCGCGATCAGGTCATCCGCGGCCTGTTTCGCGTTGTCCTGCGCGTTCCGCGGGTTGGCACTGTGGCGATCGCCTCCGACGGGTTGCCAGTGGCCGTGCATCGCGCACGAGTTTGCCGGCACGTTCGTCACAGCTCGGGCATCGCTTCCGTCGGCGCGGGCAACGTACAGTTGCATGCTGCCGCTGCGGTTGGAACCGAACAGGATCCACCGGCCGTCAGGAGACGAACTGGGGTGGTAATGCCGCACGCCGGGCTGGGATTTGGTGAGTTGTTCGACCGTGCCGTCGAGCGACACGCGCATCAACTCGATGCTCCCACCTACTTTGGCCGTGTAGTAGACCGACTTACCATCCGCCGCCCAGACGGGGACATCGCTGCTCTCGCTATGGAAGTCGGGATGTTTCAGCCGTTCGACCACACCGCGATAGCCGCCGCGATCGGCCAGTTTCCTCAAGCCCGTTCCGTCCTTTCTGACGATGTGCGGATGGCAGTTGTAGTGCTCGCCGGAGACGAACATCAACCATTCGCCATCGGGAGACCACTGTGGGACGAAGTTGAAGGGGTTCCCAGTTTCGATCTTCCGCTTCTCGCTACCATTGGCGTTGGAGACATAGATTTGATAGTTCTCGTGATAGCTGATCCGCGCCCCGTCGGGAGAGGCGGAATAACCGTAGGCAAACCCACCTCCGGAACCCGAAACGTCGCGTTTGTTGCGACCATCGCGGTCCATGACGAATGGCTTGGATACACCATCAATCAGTGGAGTGAATCCGTAACCGGCGCCATCGGGACGAAAGAACAGACCGGTGTTGTAGCTGCTGACACGATCAACCGCCGTCAGGTTGTTGATCGTGTCTGTTGCCATATCGAGCAGGCAGGTATCCACCAGCCAGCCTTCGGTCATGCGGAAGGTCTTGTGCTCCCGCTCCCACTCGGCGTTCTTGGGGCTTTCCCATAAACTAAGAATGACGGCTTGCTGCCCATCCGGCGACCATCCGGCAAACTGTGTCCACGCGTTTTCCTTTCGCGTCAATTCCTCGGCGAGCACCTTTCGCCCCGTTCCGTCGGCCCGGACCACGCAGGCCCGGTTTGTCCGCCAGTTGACGAACTGCCCGCCTTCCAAATCGTTGCGGCCTTCGGTGTAGCCGATCAAGGGAATCGCACGCTCACCATCGGACGGTTCGGAATCGGCACGCGCCGGCGTCAAATACGCGAGCA
>JBIKVL010000029.1:0-11950 GCA_044356875.1 Pirellulaceae bacterium
GCCGCCGCTGGTTCGAACGCATCGCGACCGTGGTGGTTACGTGCGAGCAGCAGGGGCGTTCGGTCTTCAACTATCTTTGCGATGCGATTGCCGCCCACTTCGGCGAATCAACAGCGCCGTCACTCGTTCCGGAACCCGCCGCCGCACCGCCTTAGCGGCGAGTGTCGTTCGCACGGATAATCCACTCTCCATTCCGGTCACCCGTCACACTCTGGCCGAATGACGCCGCCGCTGCGCAAAATCCGTGAACGGTTACCCATATCGATACTCGCTTTCAAACGAGCCAGCGCCTTCGGTCTTAGCGGTAAACGACCGCGCCGCACATCGTCTTTTCTTGCCGATCCATCGTTTACCGCCGAGCCGTAGGCGATGGCTGGGCCGGCAGACCGCAGCGTGCCGCCATATCGATACTCGCTTTCAAACGAGCCAGCGCCTTCGGTCTTAGCGGTAAACGAAGAAACCGCCGACTACGATTCGGGCGGGAGCGTGTCCAGCGGCAACGAGCCCGCCAGGATCACCGCATCGTTCGCGTCGATGCCGGGCGAGACATGGCCACGATTGTTGAGGAAGAACTCATCGCGGGAGAGCCGGGGGCAACAGCGCCGAAGGAATTGATAGTGGCCGTCCTCGAACAGCACGCTTTGGCCGCGGCCGGCGTGGTTCGCCGTGGCATGCGACGGCAACGAGTCGCTCGGGGCATCGGCGGCGATCGCGTACCAAGGACGATGCTGGTTTCTCGACAACGCCAGCTTGCCCTTTTCCCAGTAGCCGACGCTGAAGCCATAGTCGCCACTGGCGGCCACTCGAATCGCCGGCAGCATCGCGGAAGTCGCGCGGTCGATTTGTTGGAGAGTCGGATAATCGGCGATCGCCACTCGCGTCCGCCGGTTCGCTGTCACGCAAAACAAAGCGGCTGGGCTGGCGAGGAAATCGGTGTCGCGCAGTATGGTGCCGACCACTCCTGCGAACGCCCGATTGCCGCTGGTCGGAACCTGGGGAAACAGTCCGCCATGATGGTCGGAATACGACATTAAGGCGACGCCGACCTGCTTGAGATTATTTTGGCAAAGCTGCGTTTGAGCCGCGAATCGGCAGTGGGCGAGCGCCGGCAAAAAGAGAAACGACGCGCAAACCAGGATTCCAGCGACGACGACCATGTCGGGAGCCCGCAAGCGCCATTCGCCCCAGCCCATCCCTCCGAACCGAGCGGCGGGCGACAGAGACAAAGGACGTGAAACCAGAGGCAGTTCCGCGAGCGACTCGTCACGCACCGCAGGGGATTTCGGGAGCGGCGCCGCGTCGTGCGATGCGTCGAACGGCGCCGCGGAAAAAGCCCAGCCGCTCGATCCGCGAGTTGGATCCGATAGGGAAGAAGGGTAGTCGTGGAGCCGTTCGGCGAGCCAACTGCAGGTGCGAGCCGCAAGTCCAGGCGGCGGCTCGTGGTGCTGGCGATCGTGTTCGAACGTGGGGAGGTGGGAGCGTATCCGTTGCAGGTCGTCGCAGAGACTGTCGTCGGTGACGAGCGCCTCTTCCACTTGGGCCTTTTCAGCGTGTTCGAGGGCATTGAACAGGAAACCGACGAGATGGTTACGCGCGGGTTCGCTCATAAATTCATTGGCTTATGTCGGGCTGTTTGGTGGTGAGAATTTCCGTGAGCCGAAGCATGGCATTGTGCATGCGACTTTTCACCGTTCCGACAGGCAAATCAAGGGCTTCGGCGACTTCCGAATACTTCAGCCCTTGAAAATAGACCATGTGGATGACCGCTCGCAAAAAGTCGGGCAACGCGTCGACGCCCTTCCGCACCAATTCTTGCTGCTCCCGCAGGTTTAGCCGCGTCACCGGATCGGGGGCCGAGCTGACGAGCAGATCGACGAGTTTGCCGAGCTCCGCTTCGTCCCCCGATGCCCGTTGATCAAGACTGATCATGTGTCGGCGATGCTCCCGCCGCTTCACGTCGATCGCTTGATGCATGGCGACCGCGTACAGCCAAGGCCGGAAGCGCCGCCCCGATTCAAACTGATCCCGCTTGAGGAAAACCTGGAGGAACGTGTTTTGGAACGCGTCGGACGCCAAGTCCGCATCCCCGAGATAACGCCGCAAATAACTGTATAGCTCCCGCTCGTAACGGTGTACGAGTTGCTCGAAGAGCCCCCGGTCGTCCCGATCGCGGAACTGCAGGAACAGTTCCTCGTCGGTCGCGGGCACAGGTTCGAGCGGAGTGGAGGCGGACATCATGTCGAGTGTTGCGCACATCATTTCTACGGTCCGGCAGGCGAATGGTTCGTCGGAATCACGCAAAGCCGACGTGTTTTTTTCCAGCCCACCCGGACTACGGAGGTATCGTAGCAGAATCCACCGGGCGGAAAGCGGAAAAAAGGTCCACGTTTTGGCGAGTAGAACGCGATTTGACAGCCATCGACTGCCCCTCTACACTCTCCCCGCTGGCGATTCCCTACTGATGCAAACGCCATGCCACAGGCCATTCCGTGAAGCGACCGTCCTACCGCTGGGCCACTCCAGGCGACGTCAACGCCTTTTTTGGCTTGATGTTAGATAACGTCGCCGACCTGCTGATGACCGTCGGCCTGTTACATGCCGTGTATGAATTTCCTACACGGTTCGCGTTGCGGCACATGGTGCCCGGCACCGCCATCGGCGTGCTTGTGGGTGACCTACTGTTCTTCTTCATGGCGTTGCGTCTTGCCCGGAAAGCCGGCGCGACCCAGATTACCGCCATGCCGCTCGGACTCGACACGCCGAGCACCTTCGGTATGGTTCTGTTCGTGCTGGGGCCCGCCTTTGTTCACGCCCGCACGAAACTCGGACTGGAAGAACTGGCGGCCGCCGAACACGCCTGGCACATCGGCATCTGCGCGCTGTTCATCAGCGGCTTGTTCAAATTCGCCTGCGCCTTCGGAGCCTCCTGGATTCGTCGGTTGCTGCCGCGTGCCGGCCTCCTGGGGTCGCTCGCCGCTATCGCCCTCGTGCTGATCAGTTTCCTGCCACTGCTGGAAGTGCTGCACGTGCCGATCGTCGGTCTGGTGTCGCTGGTCGTGATCCTCACGACGCTTGTCGCCCGCATCCAGTTGCCGCTCAGAATACCCGGAGCGCTCGGCGCTTTGCTCATCGGCGGCGCGACCCACTACTTGCTAGCCTGGGTCTCGGGAACGCCGGCCACCGGCTCGGTCGAGGTCGATCCGTCCGCCGGCCTGCTGCCCACCGAATGGCTGGGCGCATTCGGATTCCAATGGCTGGGCGCGTTCCGCGACACCTTGCCCTATTTGCCGATCGTGATCCCGTTCGCGCTTGCCACCGTCGTGGGCGGCATCGATTGCACGGAGAGCGCGGCGGCCGCCGGCGACGAATTCGACACGCGGCAGGTCATCGGCGTCGAGGCGATCGCGACGTTGGCGGCGGCGCTGTGCGGCGGCGTCATTCAAACGACGCCCTACATCGGCCACCCGGCCTACAAGGCGATGGGCGGGCGAGCGGCCTACACGCTGGCCACCGCGTTGTTCATCGGTTCGGCGGGACTCATCGGCTTCTTCGGTTTCCTGTACGTCGTGATCCCAAAGGCGACCGTGTTCCCGATCCTCGTCTTCGTGGGACTGGAGATCACCGCCCAAAGTTTCCACGCGACGCCGCGGCGCCACTACGCCGCCGTCGCGCTGGCGTGCGTTCCCGCCCTCGCGTCCCTCGCGCTCCTCTATATCGACAAAATGCAAGGCGCGTTGGTTCCGCTAGGAACCGTCGTCAACCTGCCGCCCGCCTTGAAAGCGGAGATCGATACGGTCCGTGTCATGGCGAACGGATTCGTGGTCACCAGTTTGCTGTGGGCCGCCATCCTCGCGTCGCTGATCGACCGCCGACTGCTCCGCGCCGCCGCCTTCAGCGCGATCGCCGGCCTGTTTACGCTGTTCGGCATCGTCCATTCGCCGCTCGTCGGCAACCCCGTGTTCTTGCCTTGGAATCTGGCTGAATCCGATTTCCGCATCACCCTCTCGTACGCCGCCGGCTACCTCGCCGTCGCCCTTCTGCTGTTCGCGTGGCACTTCGCCGCCCGCGCGACGCTCGCCTTGACCCACCCCGACCGTGAACACGAAAACGAGACGGAGAACGAAGTCGGGACGCAGTAAATGAGGACGAACGAATTTAGGACGAACGAAATCGGGAAGAACGAAATCTGGAAGAACGAAATCGCGACAAAAGAAATCGGGACGGCGGTCGTTTCCACAGCCCAGCCCTCGCATCCCTGGTAAGTTGATCCGGGATGCGTGGAAGCATGGTCGACGCGGATGGACGCAGGAGACTGGGTGCTGGGCGCGAGGAGTTTCGCATGGGGTTGCCGCGGGTTCTGGAAGTCGAATACATGGACACGGCCGACGAGGCGACTGCCTACGACGCCATGGACCATCGCCATGTCAACCGTGTCTTCGTCGACGATCTGCTGGCCGCTGCCGGTCACTCGACCGATCCGGACGCCACGCTGGATGTGCTCGACCTGGGCGCGGGGACAGCGCGGATTCCGATCGAGCTCTGCCAACGGGTCACGGAAGCCCGCGTGCTGGCGGTGGACGCCGCCGCCCACATGCTCGAACTGGCCCACTACAACGTGGAAATCGCCGGTCTCACCGAACGCGTTCAACTGCTGCAAGCCGACGCCAAGCGGTTGCCGTTTCGCGACGGGATGTTCCACGTCGTGATTTCCAACAGCATTCTGCATCACATTCCCGAGCCGCTGCTGGCGCTGCGCGAGGCGGTCCGCGTTACGGCGCCTGGCGGTCGGCTGTTCTTTCGCGACCTGCTGCGGCCAGACACGATCGAGCAACTGCGCGGGCTGGTCGAACAATACGCGGGTTCGGAGGCGGACGCCGCGCAGCGGATGTTCGCCGACTCGCTGCATGCGGCGTTGTCGCTAACCGAGATCCGCGAATTCGTCGCCTCGCTCGGCTTCGCCGCGGAAACCGTGCAAGCCACGAGCGACCGCCATTGGACATGGAACGCGCGGCGGTAAAAGGCATCCCCGGTGGCTCGCGATCTACGAAACCAATCCGGGATGGCACGGTAGGCGCGTTCGGGAGCGTCGAGGCACACGACTGGCTACCTTTCCCGAAACTCTTCGTGTGCTCTCGTTGTCTCGAGCGACTCCCTTATGTGCGGTCAGCCAAGCTCCTCGGGTAGTCGGTGGCCCATTTTGTCGCGTTTCGTTTGCAGGTAGGCGAGGTTGTGTTCGTTCACCGGCGGCGTGATCGGCACTTGATCGACCACGGATAAATTGAAGCCGCCGTAAATGAAGGCGTCGGTCTTTTTCGGATTGTTGGTCAGCAGCCGAATGCGACTCAGTCCCAGGTCTTTGAGGATTTGGATCCCGATTCCGTAGTCGCGCATGTCGGCTTTGTGTCCGAGCGCCAGATTCGCTTCGACGGTGTCCATGCCGCGGTCCTGCAAGCCGTACGCCTTGATCTTTTCCACCAGCCCGATGCCGCGCCCTTCCTGCGGCAGATAGACGAGCACGCCTGCTCCTTCCTGGCTGATCATCTGCAGCGCCATG
The DNA here is from genome assembly GCA_044356875.1 of Pirellulaceae bacterium. Lineage (GTDB taxonomy): Bacteria > Planctomycetota > Planctomycetia > Pirellulales > Pirellulaceae > CAIXSC01. Next base: position 5,555 of record JBIKVL010000029.1, read on the forward strand.
TGGAATTGGTCGCCGCAATCGCACCGCAGCGACGCCACCAGGTCGCCCGTGAAACAGCTCGAATGGAGCCGGACGAGCGGCGCGGGATGGGACGATGGCTCGCCGAGCACCAGCACGATCGGCTGCTGGGATTCGTACCGCACGTCGTAGACGATCACCGTGAACGGACCGTATTTCGTCGGCAGTTGGGCCTGGGCGGCTCGCGAGACCAGCTTTTCACTCACCCGCCGATGCGCGATCAACTGCTCGATGGAAATCATCCGCAAGCGATGCTGCTCGGCGATCTTCAGCAGCTCCTCGGGCGTCGCCCGGTCGCCACGCTCGTTCAGGATTTCGCAGATGACGCCGGCGGGCGCGAGCCCCGCCATGCGCGCTAGGTCGACCGCCGCCTCGGTGTGGCCGGCCCGCCGCAGCACGCCGCCTTCCTTCGCGAGCAGCGGATGGACATGGCCCGGCCGCACGAAGTCGCGTGGTTTCGAATGCGGATCAACGACCGCCCGCACGGTGAACGCCCGCTCGTCGGCCGTGATGCCCGTCTTGCACGAGCGATGGTCGATTGGCGTCATGAAGCCGGTGCCGAGCGGCGCGGTGTTCGTATCGACAATCGGAGTCAATTCCAACCGCTCGCACACCTCTGGCAGCACCGGCATGCAGAATTCGCCGCGGCCATTGAGCATGAAATTGACGTTCTCGGCGGTGGCCTTTTCCGCCGCGCAGATGAAGTCGCCTTCGTTTTCGCGGTCCGCCGCGTCGATCACGATCACCACCTCGCCGCGGGCGATGGCGTCCACGGCTTCCTGCACGGTCGAATACTGCTGAGTCACAATCGAGGCATCCCTGGCAAAAGTGTTGACATCCGGGAGGTGACGAACGGAACGGCTAGCTTACCGCAAAAGCGCGGAACGCGTTCACGATCGGGACGCGATCGCTTCAGCCAGTTTCCACTCATTGGCCGCGACGGTGAACGCTTTCGCTCTTGCCGCGTCTTCCCGCCGCGCGGTATACGCTCCCGGAGGATCGGGCGGCCGCACGGGGCTGGCGTCCTTGCGCCGTCGGGCGATCCGATGGACCGACTGCGGCACCGCAGGACACGACAATCGCCGCCACGGAGTGGCCATGCCATGGAATCGACACGGGGTAACATTGTCCCGAGACGCTTGGTCCACATTTTCTCCGCTATGTACGCAGCCCTAGCGGTTGGCGGAGGGCTCGTGCCGTGGAACGGATCGTCGCGCTCGACGGCCCTCGCGCGGGACATTTTCCCTTATCGAGTCTTCACCGTGGCCGACGAGACGCCCGTGGCCTGCGGTCCCGGCGAGGCGTTCTACGCCACCGACTTGCTGCCCGTCGGCATGCCGCTCGAAGTCTATCGTCGCGATGCCCAAGGCTGGCTGGCGATCCGACCGCCCACACGCAGCTTCAGTTGGATTCCCGCGCGGAAACTGCATATCTCCGCCGATGACCGCATCGCGACCGTGATCACGGACGATGCGGTCGCGTGGGTGGGAAGCCATGTCGAGACGGTTTCCGACCATCGCTGGCAGGTCCGCTTGGACCGCGGCGAGCGGCTCGCGATCCTTGGGCATCGCCAGTTGGTCGACGATAAACGCGGCACGTCGGAAACGTGGTACCAAGTGGAACCGCCCGCCGGCGAGTTTCGCTGGGTGCATTCGGGCGATGTCAGCCGGCACTCGAACAACGCCCCGGATCAAGCCGCGGACGCCTCGACCAGTTCCAGCGAACCAGCGGGCGTCGGCTTGTCAGCTCAGGCTCGCGATAGCGCCGCCCATGATGGCCGCGCTGCCCGTGATGCGCGCGATGGCCGCGATAGCCGCAACGCCGCTTCGCGAATCGAGCCGGCTCAATTTCGCGCCGATCCCCTCCGTGGGCCAAGTCTGCGAAACGAGCCCCCGGTGGCCGACTGGTCGCCGCGTAGCCGGCCTCGGTCTTCCGCCGACGATCGGCTCGACGGAGGATTCGGTCCGAACGGAATGCAAGGCGGACCGGCGGCGAGTGGCTTCGGCAACGCGAGTGGCTTTGGTGGTTTTGCCGGTGGCCGAGCGCTTGCTGGCGGTTCGGTGGCTGGCGGTTCGGTGGCTGGTGGTTCGGTTGCTGGCGGTTCGACCGCCATGGTCGACACAGCGCCGCTCCCGATAACCGGGCCGGCTGTGACCAGCGAACTGGAAGACTTGACCTTGCAGCTCAACGCCGTGGCCCAGCGCGAGCCGAATCTTTGGAATCTCGGACCGCTGCGGGCCCGCGCTGAGGCCTTGATCGAGAGCGGCTCGAACGCGCTCGAACGCGGCAAGGCGCGGTTGATGCTCGAAAAGATCGAGGAGTTTGAACAATTGCAGCAGCGGCACATTCGCGCCGAACGCGGATTGCCACCTGACGAGCCAAGTTCCCCGCGCGCATCGACCGCGTCGGCCAACTCGAACCAACCTGCCGGTTTCGACTTTGTTAGCGCAGGCGTCGGCCGATTAGCGAACTCGGCAGCGAACCCTCTGGCTAACTCGGCAGCGAACCCGACCATGAACGCGAACGTAGCCGCGAGCCAAGGCGGAATCGGCGGTGCCGCGGCGGGCCCGCGGATCGAGCCGCGATTCGACGGCACGGGCTGGTTGCTCCCAGTGCATTCGACGAAACGCGTCGCCCCGCCCTACGCGCTCCTGGACGACAACGGCAAGGTGCTGCAATACGTGACACCCGCGCCAGGGCTCAACCTGCACCGTTATGAACGTCGGCGAGTCGGCCTGTATGGCCAGAAGGCGCAGACGCGGTCGCTCAACGCGCCACACTTGACCGCTCACCGGCTGGTCGACCTGGAACGGCACGCCCGCAAGCAGTGAGCTCGCGCGGAGGAAGTTTCTCGCGTCGGCGACAAAGCACAGCGCAAGCCGCGGACATGCACCGATTTGGCGGAGGCCATGCCGAGGTACGTGGCGAACGAGAACCGGCCGCTGGCGCGGCTCGGCTGATGGGCGGTGGCCGGTTTACGAAGGTGGAGACGCTTCGTACGTTTGCGGTCAGCTAGTGTAACCCGCGGCTACGAATGTTCCCTTGATGGGGGAAACAAACGGGTTCATGGTCGCTAGCACGGTCATTCCCGTGCCTGTTCGCAGCACGATACGCGGCGCAACGCCGGGTGCGGTGCCGGTGATCGGATCGGCGCGGCCATCGCCATCGAGATCCAGCAAGGCGACGCGCACGCCCCCGGTTACCGAGGTTTCAAACGCGGTGAACTGGCTTAGTAGCTGGCGATCGGATCCTCGATAAATCCGCACCGTGGCCGCCCCGCCCGTGCCAGTTCCGACGACGATGTCGGACCGTCCATCGCCATCAACATCGGCTGCGGAAACGAACAGCCCGCCACGGTAGCTCGCCAAGCCGGCGTTAAACGACCAGAGGTTGGCCCCTGTAAGGGCATTGAACGCCTTGACGGTCGGAGCCAATCCGCGCCCCGGCGCTGTGATCACTTCGGCCCGACCGTCGCCATCCACATCGGCGGCCGCCACTCGCACGCCGCCGGCAAAGGTTCCATACGGCGCGATGGTTTGCAGCAATGTGCCGGATGCTCCCGAGTAGACACGGACTTGGGCCCGCAATCCCGCATCCGTACCGACAATCACATCCGCGCGTCCGTCCGCGTTCACATCGGCGGCCGCGACGAAAATGCCGGATCGGAGCGTTGATCGATCAAGTGCCAGGAATTGGCCGAGCGTTCCGGCCAGCGGCGTCCCGTCCCGCCCATCGAAAACCCGCACCATCGCCGCCATTCCCGGACCGGGCGCGGTAATAATGTCGCTCACCCCGTCCCCGGTCACATCCGCCACCGCCACTCGCACGCCGCCTTTGAACGTGCTGACGTAAGGTGACAGCGTGAACCGCTCGACTCGGGTGGTCGCGTCGTAAACTCGAACGCGGGTCGGTCCACCGCTGTCCGTCCCGACGGCGAAAATGCCCGAGCGAACGGTGGGCGATACGACGGCCGTGGCCGTGGCGTTGTTGTTCAGCGGCGTCGCCTCCAACCCGGAACTGCTCGCCACCGCGTTGAGCGTCAAGGTTCCGGCAACCCGCGGAGTGAGTGTCAGCACGAGCGTCGCCGACGCGCCGACCGCAAGTTCGCCCACGGTCCAGCCCAGGCCCGCGGCACTTACGGTCGTCGATCCTTGCGAAGGCGTCGAACTGGCGACGGTCAGCGTTGCGGGCCAAGCGGGAATATCGATACGAGCCGCCGGGGCGGGATTGGTCCCAGCGTTCACGATCGTCACGGTCACACTGAGACTCGCTCCGAGCGCGATCCCCGACAGGGGTGAAAAGGCGGCTGACAGATCGACGGGCGTCGAATTCTCGCCCGTCAACGCATAGGCCCCAATGCGGCTGAAAACCGCTCGGGCCGCGCCGTCGAAATCATAGCCAACGGCCGTGCTCGTCCGACCGGCGGGAACCGCCGGGACGGTCGGCGCGTCGCTCCACGAAAAGCTCGGAATCGCCACGCTGGCCGGCGGCGCGAAACCGCTCGCCAAGCGATAGTCGCCATTCAGGGCGTCGACGAATACGGGTCGCACCGAGTTGATGGTGTTGTCGCGGGACACTTGGTCCGCGAGCGTGGCGTCGGCGATGCCGAGTGGATGGCTTGCGGGACCGTTCCAAATCAGGTTGCCCGCGATCCGCAAATTCACATCGGTTCGGGACGGGGACGGAATGTTGGACCGCGAGCCAGGCGTTCGCGGCGCCCCGATCTCGAAGTGCTGCCACTGGCTTTCGTTTCCGTCGGGATTGTAAATGACATTGTTATAAATATAGACATTCCGGTCGGGAATAGGCTCGTCGCCGCCGGTGGTGGAGGTGCCCCATCCGCCCTGGGCGAGCCGCGCCGCGCACTGCGTGGTGTTGCCATCGCACGTGCGACCGCCATGCACGACTTCGATCACATGGCTCCGCGCGCCGACATCGTACAGCGTGTTGTACGCCATCAGGATGTTGTAGCCACCGTTGACGCCTATACCCGCTCCTTCGACATTGCGGACCACGTTGTTCACGAATTGGATGTCATAAGCCTCATAATGCAGCCACGGCGCGGACATAAACTCGAAGCCGGTCCCCTGTCCCGCCGTGAATCCGCCCGTCCCCGCGTCGTAAAACTCGTTGCCCGCGATCGTGAGGTAGGCCGAGCCGCCCTTGGCGTACATCGCCCAATCGACGGCGCGATGGATTTTGCTGCCCACCACGTGCCCATATTGAACCGCCACGAAGTCGACCGCGTTGTCGTAACCGCCGGAGATGTCGCTGTTCTCAATATACAAATGCTGGCTCTGATTCGCCTTGAGCGCTTCCTGGGGACTATTGTAATTATTAATGTCGCCCAAGCCTTGTATGGTCGTGTCCCGGATCAAAATATATTCGCACGCTTCCAGGTGCAGCACGTCGCCGCCGCCCGCCGAGAGATGCAGGCCAATCATGTAAACATATTGGCAGTCGAACATATTGATGTTGGGCAGCCGCGCCGTCCCCGCGCCGTCGACCGCTTGGAGAATTACAGGGGCAGCCGCCGTGCCATGCCGGCTTTCCCAATAGTTGGGAACGGCCGACTCGGGATAGGTTCCCGCGACCAAGTTGATCCGGAACCCCGAAGTCAATGGCGTGTTGATCGGCACTCGGTTCCAAGCCGCCGTAAGCGTCCGGAACGCCGCCAAACGGCTAGTCCCCGCATTCGTGTCGCTTCCGCCCGCCGGATCAACCCACAGATCGGTGACCGTTGGCGAGCCAATATCGAAGGACGGAAGCAGTCCACCGGCGAAGTTGACCCGCTCTAATAGTGTCTCGAATCGAGGTTGGAAACGACCTCGCCGTTCCACACTCCGCCGTTCCACACTCCGCCGTTCCACACTCCGCCGTTTGCGGGACGCGATCGCCGACACCAGCCAACCAATCATGGATTGCCTGGGCATAGGGACACCTTGTTGTAGACGAGAGCGAATCCGAGTTGGTTCAGCGACGCGAGTGTCACGACCGTCATCGTTGACCCGACAAGTCTATGCGGGTGAACAACATAAAAACAAGCGGGGCGGCGTAAGCCGCCCGGCTCGCGAACCGCTCAATGGGAACGTCGAACCGGGTGCCTCGACGCCATCGTTGTTGGCGGCGAGATGACACGCATTCGCACCGCTACCGGGCGGCTTACGCCGCTCCGCTACAAGGAGAACTGGTTCATTAGCCGGCCCAGCGCAAGCTGCCGGTTCATTAGCCGGCCCAGCTAGGAGAACTGGTTCATTAGCCGGCCCAGCGCAAGCTGCCGGTTCATTAGCCGGCCCAGCGCAAGCCGCCGGTTCATTAGCCGGCCCAGCGCAAGCCGCCGGTTTTCGTTCGGTCCCGACCGATTCCGCCTAGAACCGG
>JBIKVL010000709.1:0-3341 GCA_044356875.1 Pirellulaceae bacterium
CATCCCACGCGGCGCGGCGCGACGTCGTCGAGGATGAAATCGACGCCGTCCATTAGCGCGTCGGTTGTCACCACCGCTTGGCGGGTAGCGATCTCCAAGACGGCCGCATCGCTCCCGATGCCAACCGGCACCCGCCGGTCGGTCGCGAGTCGGCCGCGGAGCCAGGCAATGAATTCAGCTTCCAAGGGAGGTAACTCGCGAGTGATGGGAAAACGAGCGGTTCCATCATAGCGTGCGTGCCGGCCGTGCGAACCTTGAGGAAATTCGCGCGGAAAACGTGAAATCGCCATGGGGGCGCGACGCTTTGGCCGCCATCCCGCGGCAAGTTAGGGAGACCTTGCGGGGCACTGTCCCATATCTCAACACGGTATACCCGAGGACCGATGTTTGTCTTCGTGTTCCGATCGATTCCTTTGCGATTGAGCATCTCATGATCCAGGTCGCTCGCCAACAATTGGACTGCCAGGGTTCCGGTACGACCTTGAGCCGTGGGCGACGCGCCCGCTGGTCGAGCGGCGTTGGACGGGCAGGGTGGCTGCGTCGCGTGGTGGTGAGGCTCGCGCTCGCCGGCTCCGTCGTGGGTGCGATGCTCGGGACCTCTATCGGGACCACGCCCTCGGTCGCCGAGGCCTCCAATCTGCGCCGTTCGCCCATCGTGAAGGCTGTTGAGGGCGCGCGGCCCGCGGTTGTCAACATTCACGGTCGTAAGACCGTCCGGACGGAAGACGCCCAGCAGTCCGGCGAAAACTTCCGTCAAGTCAACGGCATGGGCACTGGGATTATCGTCGATGAGCGCGGCTACATCCTGACCAATCACCACGTGGTGGACAGCGTCAGCCGCATCCAAGTCACCACCCATGACCAACGCAACCATGTCGCCCGCCTGATCGCCTACGATTTCAAGACCGACTTGGCGATCATCAAGATCGACGGGGACAAGCCGTTCCAGACGATTCGCGTCGGAACATCGAGCGATCTGATGCCCGGCGAGACCGTCATCGCGGTGGGCAACGCGTTCGGTTACGAGCATACGGTGACCAGCGGCATCATCAGCGCGCTGCATCGAACGGTGCAGGTGAGCGACGAGCAGACTTATCGCGACGTGATTCAAACCAACGCGGGCATTAATCCGGGCAACTCGGGTGGACCCTTACTGAACATTGATGGCGAACTTATCGGCGTGAACGTCGCGGTCCGCGTGGGAGCCCAAGGCATTGCCTTCGCGATTCCGGTGGACACGGCGTTGGAAGTCGCAGCCCAATTGATGAGTGTCGAGCGGCTGGAAAAAGTCTCCCACGGTCTGGTTGGCAAAACGGTGTGGACGGGCTCGGAGACGGGCGCCGAGTTCGTCGTGGCTTCGCTGCGGGAAGAAAGCATCGCGGCCGACGCTGGCCTCCAACCGGGCGACGTGATCACTTCCGTCGGCCAAGCGCGGATCGAGCGGGCACTTGATTTCGAACGAGCGATGCTCGGGCGGCGCAGCGGCGAGGAGCTGTCGATTGAAGTGCGGCGCGGCGGAAGCGACATGCAACTGACGATGCGGGTCGACCCAAACCGACGTGGAGCTGGAACGTTGGCCGAGCGTTCCTGGGAGATCCTCGGACTTCGACTCGAAGTGATGCCCGCCGACCGTGTCCAAAGCGTTAGCTCCCGCTACAACGGCGGACTGAAGGTGATCGATGTCCGCCCGGACGGTCCGGCCGCTCGACAAGGCATCCGCCGCGGCGACGTGCTGGTTGGAATGCACAAATGGGAAACCGTATCGCTTGACAACGTTCAGTTCATCTTGAGCAGTGCCGAGTTCGCGAAAGCCCAGCCGGTGAAGTTTTACATCTTGCGGGGCAGCGAAACGCTGTACGGCCACATGCGGGTCAGCATGAACGCGGCGACTTCCCGCTAAACACCTCCCGCCGCAACCGTTCACGGAGCGGGATGAAGCGAGGGGACTCTCCGGCCTTCGCAGTGTGCCCTGACCGCATCGACGAGTCAGGTGAAGTGCGAACGTGGCGGGATACGACACGTTTCGCACGCAGTGCCAGGACGAGAATCGCGAACACTATCTGAGGGTTCGCGTGGCTCGCGTGAATCAGGCCCAATCTCTGTAGGCCGGTCGTCCCATCGCCACCGGCGTCCTCGATGGCCCACGTCGCCACTCGGTGCAGGACCGAATGGAACGTAGCTGAATGCGTTGGACACGGGTCGGCGCCAACGCCATGGTCAACCCGCGCGCCGCCATCGCCTCTGGGCACTGGGATGAATCGCTCGATCATCGTCGAGCGACCGAGATCCAACAGTTTCCGCCCACATTGCAAGGCGATCGCGAACCACCGACCGGTCCTGCCAATCGGAAGGACTGGCGGAAGTTAGGTTACACCCGTGTGGCGGTTTCGTGGTTGAAACGGCGGTTTGCGGGCGGGCGATGCAGGACAAACTGGTCGCTAGGCGCCGTGCGGGGCAAAAAATCTGGAGGATTGCCACGCGGGATTCGGGGCGGGGCGGCTAAAAAAGTCCGGGAATAGGGCGGACTGGTTTCGAACATGCCGCGTCGCCGTGTGCGGGGCTGGATGCGAGTCGCCCGTCGGAACCGCGTGAAGACGATCAACGCGAACTGCTGACGCCCTGGCGTTCCTCTTGTGAAATGAAAGCATAGTTGCGCTTCCGCACTTACAATATTGATAAACTTTCAGGAGGCTTCGCCCATGAAGCTTTTCCGATTGCTCATGCCTGCCTCGCTTCTTCCATCGAGGTTTTCCTTAGACGACGCCAATGGTCGCTCTGCGAAGGCAGGTTCACCTCCTGCCTCCTCCAACGAAATACGGCCGTTCATCCGAGCGAGAATTCGCCATCTTTTGCCGCTGGGAAGGATCGGCACGCTGGCGGCGCTCGGCTGGCTGCTGCTTAGTGCAGGCACGCGCGTAACCTTGGGCGACGATGGCCAGCCGGCACGGAAGCCCGATGTCCCGAAGCTGGTGATTGTGAAGGCCGAGTACGGCTTGGAGGGCGGGAAGACCATCGACGTGACCAAGCAGGTGTCGGACATGGTCAAGGACGGCGAGCTGAGCGTGAAGGTTCCCGCCGAAAATTTCGCACCTCTCCCGGCTGGGTGCGGAAAGGGGGGTGGCTGGCTGAGAGTGACATGCACGTTGAACGGCATGACGAAGAGAAAGACCGCTTATGACGGCCGCATGCTGACAATCGAGCCGTCTTATTTCCGTCCGCATCCCTTCACCACCGCCGCAGGTTGCCCGACGAACACCGTGGCGGTCTCATCGCCTTATCGCATCCTGTTCGATTCGTACTTCGACGAGAACTGGGACATCTGGAGCGTTCGGCCGGATGGA
>JBIKVL010000030.1:0-11948 GCA_044356875.1 Pirellulaceae bacterium
CGGCGTTCGGAACGATCGAGATCCTCCCAATCGGGCCGATTGTCAGGATAGTTTCCGGATCGATCCTGATAGTAGAACACGTCCGCGTGATCGCGATACTGACCGACAAGCTCCGGAGTCAGTTCCTGAGAGCCGCGGGACACGGCACGCAGGAAGTCGAGTTGGGCGCCGTCGGGCAGACGAATATACCGGAGATCAAGCCCCGGGAAGTTCATCGTGATGATCTTTAGGGGATTGCCAGCCCATTCCGGAGTCCACGCCGAAGTCGTCGCGTTGCCATTGATCACCTGATGGGTCTGGCCGTTCGCGTAGCTGAAGTTAAACAGCGGCATGTAGCCCAAGTAGTCGATCACCGCCGCCCGTTGGTCGTCGGTCAGGCCCGCGAATGTCGTGCCTACTGGTGGCGGCGCGATCGCTTCCCCTTGTCCCATCGCCAAGTTTTCGCGGATTACCAATCCGCTCGGCATCCGTCGATACGTCGTCCAGGGCAGGGTTTCATTCTCGTAGTCGATATTCTGGACGAAGAACTCGCGTTGGATCGATCCATTATAAAATCCATCCTGCGTGAGCTTGACGTCGAGCGTGTGGTACTGCGTACCGATGACGATCTGTTGCACGCCATTCTGCTCGGTCACCGTAGTGGTAACCTCGGTCATTTGCTTGACGGTCGCGTAGCCATCGGGAACTTGAACAGGCCCTGTGAGCACCTCGTAGGTGTGCGGAACGGTAACGATCGCGGGCGCTAGAACCGTGCTTGTGTTCGGGCTTATCACGACGTCGGCCGCCAGTCGCACGTCGACGCCGGCGACCACGCGAATGTCTCCCTTGGCATCCAAGATGCCCGAGCGAATAACGGACACGGTGCCGACACCGGCAGTCATCGACGACGCGGTGAGCGTCGGACTCATCAAAGTCGCGATCGGCCAACCGCGGTTCACGCCCGCGTTGACGCGGATGTCATCGCCCGATTGGATCACGCCCGTAAGTTCGACGGTGGACACCGCGTTAACGACGAAAGCCGATTCGCTCGCGCCATAGCCAATGTGCGCGATGTTGTTGGCCAGCAAATGAGCCGACTCGCGAGCGACCACCACCGACATGTTGGTGGTGGTGAGGTTGGCGGCGCGGATGTCGATCGATTTCATCGCTTGGAAGCGGCCGCCGAAGCGAATATCGCCCCGCGCTTCCACAGTCGCCGTTTGCAGATCGGTTTCAATTCGGCCGTTCGCGGACCGAATCGCGCCGAACATGCCGTCCAGCAGCAATTGGTTCGGCACGAAGACCTTGAGGTTACCGGCGTCGAGCGTGCCGCCGCCCAGTCGGACGGGCGCACCGCCGAACACCGGCGCGGCGCCCGTCGCCAACAGGTTGCCACTGCCGTCGACGAAATCGCCATCCACATTCACCAGCCGACCTTGTTCATCGATCAATCGGCCTTGGCTGTCGATGAGCTTCCCCTGGGCATTCGTACGGAGCAACAGCGGCGTCACTTCCAACCCAACGGCGGTGCTGAACGAGCCCATGCTCGTGATGTCCAGCACGTCGGCGGCATCGATCAGGCCGTCGACAAAGACCTTGCCGGCGGCGCGGATTTCGATGTCGGAATCCGTTTGCCGATTGCCGACCGTGCCGAACACGTCGATAACGCCATCCGAGAGCAGCGACACCTTTGACGCAGGGCCGCCCAGGGCCCGCGCTTGCGGCGTCGGATCGCCCTGAACATCGCTCAGGCTGCCGATCAAGAGCTGGCTATCCGCGCCCAAGGTGCGGGCCATGAGGGCGATGTCGCCCGTCGCGTGAACCACGCCACCAAATGTGACGAGCGTTCCGCCAGCATCCGGCGCCAATCCACCGACGGTGACTTTGTCCGCCAGCAGCGAGACTTTAGCACCGGCATTCGTCCACGTCGTCGCTCCCGAATTGGCGATCGAACCGCCGCCCACAAGCGTTCCAATGACGGTAATATGATCGCCCGCCGTCATGTCCAACGCGCTATTTGCGTTCGTGGTGAACAGTTGGGCGCCTGCCGCCACTTCGATCCAGCCACCCGCATTCACGCGCAGATACTGGGCGGCGCCGAGCCGCGCCCCACGGTTTTCGTAACCGCCCTCGCTCTTCGCGGTCACCACGCCGAAGCGGATATTCCGCGGCGCCGAGATGTCCCATCCCGAATTCGCGCCGGTTTGGGTTGCCACCATGCCGTCGACAACGACGTCGTTCGGCGAAATGACCTGGACGGAGCCGGCGACGTTGAGCGATCCGCCCAGCCGCACGCCCGTCCCAGCCGGATCGGTCGCCTTAAACACCATCGTGTAGTCGCTCGCCGAGCTGCTCGTCGCGGTCGAAACGATCTTGCCGCGGAAGTCGATCGATTCCGCTTCAAGCTTGAAGAAGCCGGCAGTGCGGAGTCCGCCGTTCGGCCCCATGATGACTTGGCCATTCGTCGAGGTCAGGCTCTGGCTCGAAAATTCGTAGTCGATGCCGACATCAATATCAATGAACACGTCATTGATACCCGCGACCGACAACGCGCCCTTATTGAGCGAATAGACCTTTCCGCCATTGACCAGATTGACGCTGGGATTGGTTCCCCCAGGCGATGTCGCGTCTAAAGTGATGGCATCGCCCGCCTCGATCGTGCCACCAACATCCAAATTCGCGTAATTGGTAACCGAGATATCGCTGCCGGCCGAGGAAGCTTGCAGCGTCCCCATGATACGGGCGTAACCGCCACTGCCCGTCGCCGACACGTTGCCAGCGAGCGACTTGAGCATACCGCCAGCGCCGACGAGGAAATCCGCCGCGTTAGCCGCCACGTTCGCATCCCGGTTCGTGTTGACGGTGATGCTGCCCGAGGCCAACACGCGGCCATCGACACGGACACTCGCCTTGGGATTGGCGGCGGCCCCAAGCAACACGGTCGCCCCACTGCCGTCCGCGAGAACTCCGTATCGCTCGCTGCCCGTAAGTGTGATGGACGCACCTAAAACAAAGCCCAGGTCAGCGGCGTTGGTGGAACCTTCGCCCGCCAACGTAAACGGATATTCGCCGCCAATCAGAATGCGGCCCCCGCGCGAACTGGTGGTCAAATCGGGCAAACTGGGATCGATCCGGAAGGTCGAACCCACCGTGCGAGAGGGTTCATTGGAAGTCGCCACGCGGAAATCCGTCGCCAAGATCGCCGCTCGGATGTCATCCACCAATTCCACGATGCTGGCATTGCCGGAAGTGGACGCCGCCGGAATGACCACGTCACCCGAGTAGGTCCACGTGCCGCGGTCCATGGTGATACGCAGCGTCACATCACGTCCCAGCACTCCGCTGGATGAAAGCGGCCAGTTGCTGGAAACAATCTCATAGTCGTAAGCGGCGGCCAGGATTTCGACGCCACTCGGTCCCCGCAGGTCCACCACGCCGCCCGTGCGATCCACCCGCAATTGACTGGATCCTTGAACGACCACGGATCGACCGGAAAGCGAATCGCCCGCGCTCACAGGATCGGCGCCGCCCAGGATCGTCACGGACTTGCCGGCCCAGACATCCTGCGCGACCTGCGCTTGGTGACCGGCTTCGATCCTGATCGTGGAATCCCCCGGATTCCGCACAATCGCACGGCCTAAGTAGCCGCCAGTGCTGTCGTACTGGTTCAGGACATTGCCGCCGGCGACCACCAAGCCGAGCACCATGGCGTCTTGATCCGACAGAATCGTGACACTGCTATCGGGCCGGAATGTGCTGATTTCCGAGGCGGGATAGACGAGCACGCCTTGGCCGGAAGCGTGCGAGCCGCCATCGATCAGGATCGCCTGGCTGGCCCGCAAATAGGCCCCCGCCTTGATCGGACGCCCTTGCGCATCGACGGTGTCCGCGCCGATGATCGCGCGTCCCGCCGCAACCACTTCAATGCCCGAGGGGCGATTCGACCACTCGTAGGTCTCGCTGGCCAGTTTTCCGCTGCTGTTGAAGGTCTGCCGAATCGTGGCGCCCGCCGTGATGTTGCCACCGAGCTCCAGGTCGCCCGCCGACACCACGCGGACCAAACCGCCTGTGCCACTAGCCCCTAATCCCGCCGAGTTCAAACCGCCGGCGGTGGTGATGATCAAGGGGCGTCCGTTGTCATCGTCGCCGGGCATTCCAACTTCGATGAGCACTTGGCCGGCCGCTTGCAAGCCACTGTTGATGACGAGCTGTTCACCCGCGTAAATCTCGATCGACGAGCCATCGCCGGCCCAGGTGACGCCCTGGGCCGACAGGCTCCCGCCCGGCACGATCGCGCCGTGGATCTCGACGTCCTTCGCGCCGCGGACAACCACGCTTCCGCCGGCTTGCGTCGTGGTCGTTCGTCCCGTCTTGCCGAAATAAACGCTGGTGCCACGCGCATCGGCGCCGCCTAGCGATGTGCGGTCGAGCGCGACCCCGCCATAAACTTCCACGGAGTTGGCGACAGTCACCTGGCCTTCGACGTAGACAAACGTGTCGGATTGCAAGCGCAACGTCGAGCCCGCGCCCGGCATGCTGATGTTGCCGTAGACGATCAAGTCATCGCCCGTCGCGATGTTCAGGTTGCGTCCCGCGCCCAGAATCGCCATCGTTCCCGTGATCAGGACGGCGTAAGTCGACTGTTCGGCCAAATACTGGCTCGGGTCCGCGCTGGTCAACTGGTCGAAGTAAGCGGTGTGGTCCTCGATCGGTTCGCCCGCCTCCACCGTCGCTCCGCCGCTCGCCACGACAAGTCCGCCGATGAGCAATTCATGGGGCGAGTCGAGCGCGATGTTGCTGTTGGGAGCCAGCACGGTGTAGGTCGGCGGATTGCTACTCAAGTCCACCGCGACGCCCGCACGCACAACGCTGCCAGGATTCAGCGACAGGAGCGTTCCGGCGGACAGCGCCACGGTGACATCGCCGCTGAGCGCGGCCACATCGGCGCCGGCGATCAAATCCAGTCGCTCGCCGGCATGAATCGCCGGCACCGCTCCAGTTCCGTCTGTCTGCACGCGGCCGGCAATCCGGATCGATTTGTTCGCGCTGAGGTCTAACAGGCCGCCAGCGGCACGGACGCGGATCGTGCTCCCCGTATCGGTCACGATGCCAAAAACGTCCGTTGTGTTGGTGACGTCGACATCGAGCGAGTTCGTGGCGATGAGCCAACCGCCCAATTGCAAGGTATCGACCAAGTTCACCACCAACGCCGCGCCGGTCAAACCGGAATCGACATTCGAGTCGTTGGGAGTGTGGACGTTGGCACGAAGGACCTGCAATCGGTTGCCTTCAACCGTCAACGTGTCCTGCGGGGCCCGCGCGTCTCCTTCCACGACAAACTGGTCGGACAGCAGCGTCGTGTTGTCCTTAAGCGACGCGTCAATCGACCGCGTCGCGCCCGTCGCCTTAGCCCGGGTCAAATTGAACAGGTCGCCCACCCGCATCAAGCTGCCAGCGACCTTGCTGCCGATCGTCACCAAGGAGAAACCGTCCGCGAGCGCGGCGATGTCCCGCGGGGACAAATCGAGCATTTTCGGCGCCTGGATCGGATCCACTTCGACGCCGCCACCCGTCTCCGCCGACGTTCCCAAGCGGGTCGTCCAGACGGGCGTCGACGACTTCAACTGCAAACCACCGATGCCGCGAATCGACGCCAAGCCACCCAGGAAGTCCAGTTCGTCCGCCGTCAGCCAGACGTCGCCGCCGTAAGACCGGATACCGCCCAGCACCCGCAACGTGTCTTCATCGCCCGTCGCCGCGTCAACTTCAGGCAGCGTTAGCGACAGGAAACCGTTGTTCGACAGCGCATACGGATTCGTGTTCGTATCCGAGAGCATCGTCGTCCAATCGGACGAGGCCGTATTGAGCCACGCCATCCCTGGGAAGACCTGCCCCAACTGATCGTTGAAGCGAATCAGGAAATCGGTCCGCGGCTTGTTCGTCAACGTGAGGTCGCGGTCATTGAGCACCTCGAGCGTGTTGATCGCTTGAGGCGACGTCAACAGCGTCAGGGTGTCGACCGACAACGACACGCGATTGGACGGCGCGACGATGTTTTTCGCCTTGATGGACGCCGTTGATGTGGTGAACTGCGTGCCCGCCGGCAACGTCAGCGTGCCGTCCGCGACGGCCACATGGATCGAGTCGGGCGCATTGAGGGCGTAGGGGAGCGTAAACGACTGGTTGTCGCCAAAGATCCGGAATTCGTAGGCATCCGCGTCTAGCACCGTGTTGATGACGAACGTGTCCCGCGAATTGACGGCGAAGACCCGCGCGGTGACATCCACGGGCACGGTGACCGACAGACCGGCCGCCCCGACGCCGATCGCTCCCATGGAGATGGGCGTCATCGCATTGCTGCCGTGGAGCTTGAGATTCGCGGTCGGATCGTAATAGTTGACTTGGTCTATTCCCTGGTAATTGACCTGCAACGAGCGATTGTTGATCAGATTCGGAATGACAATCTGAATCGGACTTAGATTGTTGGCGATTGTGAGCGTATCTAGGCCACCGGACCGGTCGATGACATTGACCACGCGGCTTTCGCCGCCGCCGACAACAAGCGAATCGTCCCCCGATCCCAGATAAAGCTGGTTGGGAAGATAGGTCGTGACCAATTGCTCGCGCACTGACGCGTACGGCACCTTGAATGTGATCCATTCCGGACTGAGCCGCTGGATGACGAAATCGTCCGTGTAGGCGTCCGCCGAGCCTTGGATCTTGAGCGTGGAACCGGTGCCTCCGGGGCCATTGAAGCGGGCGTAAACCGTTTCCACTCCATCGTGATACGCCTGGCTGGAAACAAACCGCGCCTTGGATCCATTGCAGTCCGCGACGCAAATCCGAATGTTCACGCCTTCTGGCGGCCCGGGATTGAAATTAACCGCTTCAAAGTCAAACGTGTTCGCGGTAACGGACGTGATCAGGAAGTTTCCGCTGTAGGTGCGTTGGCCCGGTGTATTCAGATAGACCCGTTGGCCAGGAACCAAACCGTGTCCGTCTAGGAATCCGGTCACGCTATCGATCAATCCGGGCACGAGGAGCGCCTCGCGGCCATCGGGCAGCTGCGTGTTGCCAATGACCTTGCGGCGCTCGCCCGACGGCACGACTGTAAGTTGGCCATTCACCCAGTTCGCGGACAGGTTTTCCTTTGACGGACCAAAATCGTAGACGCGATGCGTACCTGTGTGAATGATCGAATCGGAGCCGAACGCGTCCCCGAAGAAGACCGTCAGATTATCGCCATCGACCTCGATCACGTCATCGCCCGGTCCGGGATTGAGCGTGGCATCGCCGGTACCGTTAAGGTAGATGAAATCCCGCTGCTCGCCGCCTTCAAAATAGACGGGAGCCACCAATTGCGGGTCGGTGATGATCAAGTCGTAACCATCTCCGCCATAGGCGAAGATACGTCTGACACCGCGATAGGTTTGCTTTCGGTCGTTGAACTGGACGCGCACGATCTCCCCGCCCATTTCCAGGTCGTAGTCGATGTGCTGGATGCTGTAAGCCTCGTCTTCGACATCCATACTCGACCCGCGCAACTTGCCGCGTTCTCCGACGTTCAGGTACAGATCGCCGCCAGCGAACGCGGGAGGCGGGGCCTGGGTGTCGGACTCGTTACCGCCCAGGAAAATCGGAGGTGGAACCTTGATCCGGAAGAGGGTGAAGTCCATGCACTTCTCCACAACCAGAATCTTCACGCACGGGGTGATGTAGGCATTCCCCGTATTGCCGTCGTACCCCAAGCTGATGTTGGCGCCGAATCCAATGCCAAAAATAGTAATGCTGGCGTCGAGCGATCCGTTGATGATCATCCGGTAGTCTTGATTGCCGAATGGCTCGTCACCATTGTCGTCGAGACGAGCGACGCGCATCGAACCTCCGACGCGGCCGCCGAAGGCGGGCGGATAACCGACCGTCACCGCTCCCGCCAGGTAGAGATCGAATTCGCCCTCGGTGCTGAAGAATCCGTAGGCGGAGACCCCCGTTCCAAGGATGTAGTAGTCCATCTCCACATCCATGCGGAAGACGCCCTTGCGGTATTCGATCAATCCCTTGCCATGCATATCGACCAAGCCAAAGAGCTTGATGTCGCCCTGGAACGATACCCGGTAGGTGTTGCGGGGAACGCCCTTGTCGTACTGGTCGAAGCCCGGCGCGGTGCGGGTGTTCACCTGGAACTTGAACGACGCCGACAGGTCAAAGACCTCGGACGAGAAAGGCGCCGAGACGCCCACATCGACGTTGATGACGATACCGCCATCTGGCGCCTTTGGAATATCGACGATGATATCGGGGATCGTCAGTTCCAGCGTGTCGAACGCCCTGAAGGAACCCGACAACGACATGCGCAGCACGTTCGGCGACTCGAGGCTCTCCATCGAGAAACGGCCACGAACCGTGAACCCTGCGGCGCCAAGTCCGACCCGCATATAGCCATTGACGAACAGGCGGAACGTGCCCGATTCGAGCATCACCGTTTCCAACTCATTCGTAACCGTGCGGGTCGCCTCGTCCAGCTTGTAACGGCGGATCGGTTGCGCGGAGGCGTAGGTGTTGATTTCAAATTGAGATGCCCCGAAAATCTCCAACGTCGGGCCAATCTTGAGGCTTGCTCCGAACTGCAGGGCCCCGAGTATGCCATCCCGACTCAACTTCAATGTCCCGCTCACCACCACCACGATGAACGGCTGCATGGCGAACGACGCGTTCACCATCATCTCGATTTCGAGCAGGCTTACCGAGAAGAAGAACGAGCCTTCCACCTTGAAGAATTTCAGCATTTCCAAGGTGCCGTTCGCCATCATCGTGAAGTAGGGCGAAGGGGCGTCGAACGTGCCGTCGATGTTGGGCGCGCCAGCGCCCACCGGATAGCAGTTCGACGAATTGTCGTTGCCGCCGTCGGAACAAGGGCGAATCCGGGCCCTCGCCTCGTCTGATAGATTCGGCAGGAAGGCGTCCGAGACCTTGACCTCGGCGAGCTGGCTCGTGACGTTGAACACCACCCGAGCGCTGGCATTGAAATCGAAGAAATCCTTGATTGCCGCAATGTTCCCGACATCAAAACCGACTTCGATGTCGCCGGCAAACCCTCTGTCATTGATAATAAAAACGCCAATGCCGTAAATATTCAGCAATTGCACGTCGTCGGGGCCTACTTCGATCTCGGCGTCCGCGAACACCTCCAAACCTTCACTGCTGATTTCGAACGAGAACGATCCGACCATCCGGAACAGTTGAATGCCGAACTCGTCATCCTCATTGAAATCGGGAACGTGCAGGTTAAGTCGGCCGGTCGTCTCCACGCGGAACATCAGCGGTTCCAGCGTGTAAGTCTTCGTGAGGTCTCCGCCGCCGGAGGCTTGGCCGGGCAGCGTCAGCGTTTCGTACTTCTTTTCCGTAGACGTGTTGAGGTACAGCGAACCGACCAAATCAGTATCGATGCCTAGCGGACGCAACTTCTCGAAGTTTGTGTCGAGTTGCATCACGCCCCAGATTTCCGGGACCTTGCTTTGCTCGGCGCGGAACACGAAGGTGCCCGCGACGGCGCCAACGGTTCCCAAGTACATCACATCCGCTTGGCCGGCGATGTCCAGCTTGATCGTGCCAGCGGTGGACTGGATGTCCAGTGTGAACTTGGCGGAGCCAGTCACGGACATCAACTTGAGCGAATCGACGGCGGCGTAAAGCTCGACTCCGCCGCTGATGATCATTTCAATGCTGACGCCATCCTGGAACGTCAGGAATTTTTGCGTCGATTCGATACCCTTGTTGCCGGCATTGTCCTGCCACGAATCGGCCTTGAAACGGGCGACGACATACCCCGGCTTGTCGAAGCTGCCGGAGAAATAGTAGCGCCACTTGCCGTTCATGAATCTGGGAACGGGATCGATGTTGACACCCGCCATGTCAACGATCTTTCCATCTTTGTCTTTCGCGATGAACTGGAGTTCGGCTTCCGAGTCGGTCAGCGAGGCGGCGTCGATGCCGACCCCAACTGGATCCGGGAAATCGACCTCGACGTAGCCGCGAGTATTGAGATCGATCCGGCTAATTCGGCCGCCATCCTCGGGGTCGGTCAACTCCGGCTTCAATTCGGCCAATTGGAAGAAGTACGAAGTGCCGGTCATCATCATGCCGGTCGAGTCGGCCGCTTCGTCGTCAAAGAAACGCAGTTCGACCTCGCCCAGTTCGAACGAGCCCGTCAAGGTATAGCGGTAGGTCAAGTCGCCAACTTTGGTTGGCACGCCGTTGACCACCACTCCCGCCGCGCCGGGACCTTCGAGCACAAACTCCTGATTGCTGTCCATGATCGACGCCTCGTCCATCGTGGCGCCGGCGGACGGCTCGAAACGCACGTCGATCGTTTTCTTGGTATTGAGTCCGCTCATGCCCACAAAGCCGGACTCGGGGACGTCGAACACGCCCCGGAAACCGATCACGCGCAGCAGGTCGGTCGAGGGACCGTTCGCGATTCCGTTCGAATCAATGAACGATCCTGCCAGATAATTCACCGACACGGTGCCGCTGGCGAAATCGCCGGTGAAGAAATACCGGAAAGAATTCCCGTCTTCTAGCGATTCAACAGTCGTGAGCGTCACGTTCGCCGTGGGAGAGCCGCTCAGTGAAAACTCGGGGGCCGCATCGAGAATCGAGGCGACATCGAGCGTTCCATTGCGGGACGGCTCAAACCATATGTCGATGTAACCCAATTCATTGAGCTGCTGCACCGGCGAGGAGAAGCTCATCAGCGTCGCGGTTGGGCCGGCGACCGTGAACTTCGCCGTGGTGGCAACGGACTCATTGTCGCTTTCGTCCGTGAACCCCTTGGCCACAAATCGCACTTCGACGTCGCCGACACCAAACTGGCCCGTGACCGGGTAGCGGAACGTCGAATCATCGACTTTGACCGGCGTGGCCCCGACAGAAACCGCCTGGGCGGCTAAGCCGTGCAGCGTGAATTCGGCCGCCGCATCCTCGATCGTCGACGCCTTGGGCAAAGACCCGTTTACGCCGCGGAAACGGACTTCGATCGCGCGCCCGATCGTGGCGTCATTGATCACCTGCACATCCACTTTGCCGTCCGCGCGGGGCGACGCGAGTTCCGCTTGCGGGGCCGATACAGTGAACCTTTCAATTTCGCTGGCGTTGCCCAGGTCGGCCGTGTCGGTGAATGTTCCCTCCATGATCGTCACGGTGTATTCACCGGGGATCAGCACCGTCGACGCGGGAATCGTGTAGCGATAGGTGTCAGGGTCGGATGCCGTCGTCACCTTGGTGGCCACGCCCG
The DNA here is from genome assembly GCA_044356875.1 of Pirellulaceae bacterium. Lineage (GTDB taxonomy): Bacteria > Planctomycetota > Planctomycetia > Pirellulales > Pirellulaceae > CAIXSC01. The sequence goes on from JBIKVL010000030.1 coordinate 11,273, forward strand.
TCAAATCCACGACCGTGCCGTTGGGCAACGTGAGCGAGATTTCCGCGTCGCTGTCCGAAATCGTATCCAACTTCAGGCTCTTGGCGCCCTTTACGAAACTGACATCGATCTGCCGCTTGGTCGCGAAGTCCTTGAGTCCGACGATGGCGCCGCTAGCGGGCGACGCGAGGTTGGCGGACGGTTTGGATCCGTCACCGCCGACCAGCGTTTCATCGAGCTTGACAATCTCCCCGCCGGGGAGAATGAAACGCATTTCGAACTTGCCCTTGAGCACCAAGAACTTGAGGTCCGGCATATCCTCGATCACCGGCGCTTCGCCGAGGAACAGCACCTTGGCGTTCCCCTTGAGGATTTGCGATAAGTCGGCGTACAGCTTGCCGCTAATCACCAGCCGGTTGTTCATGAAGCGGAACTTGCCGCTCGCGAACATCTTGCCATCCGTGCTCAAGCTCAACCGCACTTGGCCGTTGAAGCTGTCGGCGCTTCCGGTGTGGGTCGACGAAATCGCCGCCTGGGCCGTGAGCATCATGGGCGATATGAACGCGGCCAGAAAACCGGGGATGCTCGGGTTGGCTTTCACCGCCTTGGCTTGGGCAATCACCTGCTCCTTGACTTGCTTTAGCCAAGTGTCCGAGTCGAGCTTGGTGGTATCGGCGAACTCTTTGCCGCGCAAATC
>JBIKVL010000710.1:0-3338 GCA_044356875.1 Pirellulaceae bacterium
AGCGGTCGCGAGAGGCGGCCGACGCGGGAGTCGTTCGGCCGCCGCCCACGCGGGTGTTGGCGCTGGATGGAACATTTCACGCCTTTGTGGCTACCCAGTTTTTGGGTGCGTTCAACGACAATCTTTATAAGCAGATTGTCTTGCTGCTGTTCGTCGCGGTCCCGGTGTCGTCCCAGGCCGCGGCAATCAACTCGGGAGTGGAGCCGGGCACGGTCGGCGGGACCCGCGACATGCAGTGGCTCGCGCTGCTGCTGTTTTCCCTGCCGTTCATTTTGTTCTCTGGTTTGGGCGGCTACTTGTCGGACCGCTATCGCAAGCGAAGCGTGATTTTTGGTTGTAAAGCGGCCGAGGTGGCGATCATGGGTTTGGCGATGGCGGGTTTCGCCGCCTTCGACCGCTACGCGTTGACGGCGCCCGTGGTGGCGTTCCTCAGCGGCGTCCTGTTTCTGCTCGGCACGCACAGCGCGTTTTTTGGGCCGAGCAAATACGGTGGCCTGCCGGAATACTTTGCCGGTCCGCGGCTCTCGGCCGTCAACGGCGTCGTGCTGATGACCACTTTCCTCGCCATCATTTTCGGGAGCGTGCTGGCGGGCACTTTGCTCGAGCAATTCCGCGACCGCTTGGCGTGGAGTGGCTTGGTATGTGTGGGAATCGCGGCGGCGGGAGTGGCAACGGCATCGTTCCTTCCGTCCCGCCCCCCTGCCCTGCCCCAACTGCGGTTTTCGCTCGACATGTTGACGATCCCCCGGGATGTGCGGCGATTGCTGGTCGAGGACCGGGGACTGCGCGCGGCCCTGGCCGTTTCCACGCTATTCTGGCTGGTGGCGGCGATTGTCCAGCCAGCGGTGAACGCCCTGGGAAGCTTGCAATTGAAGGTGGGAGAAGTCCGCACCAGCGTCTTGGTGATGATGATCAGCGTCGGGATCGTGGCCGGCAGCGCCCTCGCAGGCGGCTGGCTGCGGTGCGGCGGTGGCCCGGCGATTTCACGGTTCGCGGCTTGGGGAATGATCGCCTGCCTCGCGACGCTCGCCGCTCAGGCCGGTCCCGACCGCCATCTGCTTGGCTATCGCGGCAGCGTCGTCGCGCTCGTGCTCCTGGGAACCGCCACCGGCCTGTTCGCCGTGCCGCTGAATGTCTACTTGCAATCGCGTCCGCCGGGAGGTCTGGTCGGCCGCGTGATCGCCACCCAAAACTTGCTCAACTGGATCGGCATTTTCCTGTCCAGCGGTCTGTATTGGCTGGCCAAACAAGCGCTCGCGTGGCTGCATTGGCCGGACAACGGCCTCTTCGCCGTGACGGCCTGCTTGATGCTGCCAATCGCCATCGGATATCGGCCGCGAGCGGCGGAGGCCGGCTCTCGCTGACGGTTTATCGGGTTCGCGTTTCGACGCGTTTCAGGTCTTGTCTTCCTCCTTCTTTCGTTCATGGTTCTGACTTTCGACGACTTCCCCCATGGAAAGGATTCGCCACGATGCTGGGCGCGACACTGGGTTCGCAAGCGTATCTCGGTAGGCTGCACGCGGAGTTGGACAGGATCGACGGCGCGGCGCTCGAACGCTGGGCCGACCACATCTATCGGGCTTGGGAGCAGGACCGTTTTGTGTTCATTTTCGGCAATGGCGGCTCGGGCACGACGGCGTCGCACATGGCCGAGGACCTGGGCAAGAGCACGCTTCGGCCAGAGGACTTGCGGGACGAATCGCGAAAACGGTTGAAGGTGCTGAGCCTCACCGATAACGCCGGCTGGCTGATGGCGGTGGGCAATGACTTGGCGTACGACCAAATCTTCGTGCAGCAGTTGATGAATTACGGACGCGCTGGCGATCTGGTGATCGCGATCAGCGGATCGGGCAACAGCCCGAACGTGTTGCATGCGGTCGATTGGGCCAACCGCCATGGGCTTGTCACTTTCGGGCTGACGGGATATTCGGGCGGCAAACTGCGGGCTCAACAGCAGGATGGCCTGCATGTGGCGCTCGACGATATGGGAATGGTCGAGAGCATTCATCTGTGCCTCTTCCATTGGGTGTTGAACGATGTCTTCGCGCGGATCAACCGGGAGGGACGCTACGCGGCGTAAGGGCGATGTATTTGGGCATTGAAATTGGCGGAACCAAGCTGCAATTGGGCGTGGGGCACGGGCATGGCGGGCCACTGGTCGAACTCGCGCGGCTGGAAATCGACCCACGGCGGGGCGCGGCGGGTATCCTCGCGCAGATCGAACGGGCCGGTTCCGACCTCGTCCGACGGCATGTGATCCAGCGGATCGGCATCGGCTTTGGCGGACCCGTGGACGCGGCGGCGGGATGCGTGATCAAGAGCCATCAGGTGAGTGGTTGGGAAGACGCGCCGCTCGCCGATTGGTGCCGACAGGTTTTGGGCGTGCCCGCAGTGCTCGCCAACGACTGCGACGCCGCCGCGCTCGCGGAAGCCCGGTTCGGGGCCGGTCGCGCCGCCGCGACCGTGTTCTATGTGACAGTGGGCACTGGCATCGGCGGCGGACTGGTGATCAACGGCCGCTTGCATGGTTCCAACCGGCCGGCGGTTGCCGAAATCGGACACTTGCGGCCCGGTCTCCACGCGGACCGCGCCGAGGATACGGTGGAATCGCTGGCCAGTGGACCGGGAATCGCCGCCGCCGCGCAGGCGATTCTTTCGGGTCGAGTCTCCCGGCCGCTCGCCCGCATCCGCCGCCAGTTGGGACGTCCCGACAAATCCCGCGTCCGCGAGCAACTGGAAAAGATCGAGGAGATCGAACGACTGCATGCGGACGATTTGCTCGCGCGCTGCGGCGGCGATTTGGAAGCGCTGACATCGCGCCACGTGGCGCAGGCGGCCGCCGACGGCAATGAACTCGCGCGCGAAGTGTTGGACGAGGCCTGGCGTGCGCTCGGCTGGGCGATCGCCCAGACGGTGACGCTGTTGGCGCCGGAAGTGGTCGTGATCGGCGGCGGCGTGTCGCTCTTGGGCGAGTCCCAATTCTTCGCGCCGGTCCGTCGCTACGCGGCTTGCTACGTGTTTCCGCCATTAGCGGACCGCTACGAGATTCTCCCCGCGCGGCTCGGCGAGGAGGTGGTCGTGCATGGCGCCTTGGCGATCGCCGCCCAGGAGCCGTGAGCCGGTTCGCCGTGAGCCGGTTCGCCATATGCCGGTTCGGCGCGCGTCGATACAGCGCGCGTCGATACAGCGCGCGTCGATACAGCGCGCGTCGGTACAGCGCGCGTCGGTACAGCGCGCGTCGGTACAGCGCGCGTCGGTACAGCGCGCGTCGGTACAGCGCGCAGTCGCGACGACGCGGGCCCGTCGCCCAATCGCTCCGCCCTGCGGATGCCAGCGAA
>JBIKVL010000711.1:0-3330 GCA_044356875.1 Pirellulaceae bacterium
ATTCGCCCGACTTTTCCGTGCCGGACATCGTGCCGCCGCTGTCGCTGGCCGCCAACCGGCTCGACTCGCGGCGCCGTCTGCTGGCTCAAGTCGACCAAATGCAACAAGCGGCTGAATTGGAAGCGAATAAGGGCGCCAAGGCGGTCAGCGTCTTCCGCCAGAAGGCGTTTGATTTGATGACGTCGCCCGAAGCCAAGCGGGCATTCAACATCCACGCCGAACCCGACAAGCTTCGCGACCAGTATGGCCGAACCACGCTCGGCCAGTCGTGCCTCATGGCTCGGCGGCTCGTCGAGGCGGGCGTGCGGTTTGTCGCCATCGACCACAGCAATTGGGATACTCACGATAATAACTTCACGGTGCTCAAGAACGAACTGCTGCCGGCGCTCGACCGCGGCATGTCGACGCTGATGAGCGACCTCTCCGACCGCGGTATGCTCGGCAAGACGTTGGTGATCGTCACCGGCGAGTTTGGACGCACGCCGCGGATCAACCGCAACGCGGGTCGCGACCACTGGGGCCCCGCGTTCACGGTCCTGCTCGGGGGCGGCGGTATTCGCGGCGGACGCGTGATCGGGGCCAGCGACGAACGCGCGGAAAAGCCGCTCGGCCAAGCCCATGGACCGGAAGACCTCGCCGCCACCATGCACCATTTGCTTGGAATCAACCCGCAGCAGGAATTCCACACGCCCGAAGGTCGGCCCGTGAAGATCGTCAACGACGGCCGCGTGATCCGGGAGCTGCTCTAATGCCGAGTCGTTTCACGCTCACCTGTTCCCTCCGTTGGCTCGCCGCGTTCGTCGGCGCCGTTCTGGGCACGCTTGATTGGTGGGGATCGTCGTCGGCCGCGTGGGCCGAACCACCCGGCACCGCGTATATCTTTCCCGCCGGCGCCCAGCGCGGCACGCGCGTGAAGGTGCGGATCGGCGGCTACTATTTGCACGATCGTTCCCACTTCGAATTGCTCGGATCGGGAGTAACGGCGCCGACCGAAATCGGGCGCGTGCCGACGTTATGGTTCGAAGGACCGCTCGTCCGACTTCCCGCCAGCCAACGCTCGGAAGACTACCCGCGGGACTACGAGGCCGAACTGGCGATCGCCGACAACGCGGCGCCCGGTCCCCGGTTGTGGCGTGCGTGGAACGGACAAGGCGGCACCGCGGCGCGCCGCTTCATCGTCGGCGAACTTCCCGAAGTCGTCGAACAGGAAATCGATGGCGAACCGATTCCGACGGCCGTGAAACCGCCGGTCACCATCAACGGCCGCGTTTTTCCGCGCGAGGATGTCGATATCTGGACGTTCGAACCATCGCTCGATCGCGTGACCATCTGCGCGGTCGAAGCCACGACGCTCGGCTCGCCGCTCGAAGCCCGCATCGAAGTCCGCGATCCGGCGGGCGACATCATCGCGGAGGCGACCGGCCGCCCTGGAGCCGATCCGGTCCTTCAATTCACGGCGCGGGCCGCCGGGCGGTACGAATTGCACATTCATGATGTTCGCGGCGAAGGCCTACAGTCTTTCGTTTATCGAGTGACCGTCACCAACGGTCCCGAGTCGAGCTCGACGCCGTCACTCCCCCCGTCACCCTCTCCGTCGCTCGCTCCGCCCGCCGCGAGCGCAGGGCTCCCAGTCATTCGCGAATCCGAACCCAACGACGCTCAGCCCCGCGAGTTCACTGGCGCCGCGTTCCTCGAAGGACAAATCGAAAACCGGTCGGATCGCGATACATGGTCCGTCGCGTTGTCCAAGGGCGTTGAATGGACGATGGAGACGCAGGCCGCGCGGTTGGGCTCCCAACTGCTCGCGGTGCTCGCGGTGACCGATGCCAGCGGTCGCGAAGTGGCTCGTGCGGTCAGCGACACGAACAGCCCCGACCCGGTGATCCGGTTCACTCCGGCCGCCGATGGCGTCTACACGATCTCGCTCAGCGATCGCTTCGCCCCGCCGCCAGCGCCCGCGAATCCGAATGCGAATCAGAATACGAATCAGAATGCGGGCGCTGGCGCGGCTGCGGGCGCTAGCGCGGGAGGTGGCGCTGTTGGAATGCCGCGCGCGAATCCGCGAGTTGCCGACAAAGCGTTGCCGCGGCCCTATCGGTTGCGGGTCGCGCCGACCCAGCTCGGTTTTCAATTGGAAGTGGCCTCGGATCTGCTCAATGTGGAACGCGGCGCCAGCGGCAAGTTGACGGTTCAAGTCAATCGCGAAGGCGGCTTCAAGGAGCCGGTCACGCTGGCCGTCGAGGGACTTCCCCCCGGGGTCGACGTGGCCGAATTGGTGGTGGCGCCGAACCAGAATCGCGGCGAGCTGCTCGTGAAACCCGCGGCCACCGCCACGATTGGACCGTCGCGAATTCGGGTCGTGGGACGTTCAACCTTGAATGGCCAACCGCTAGCTGTCGCCGCTCGGATCCTCGCCCAAGGATTGCCGGGCCATGCGCCGAACTCGCCGCCGCCGACGGCCGGTGCGATTCGCGGCGTCGACATCAGCCCCGATCATGTGTGGCTGTGTGTGGCGTTGCCCACGCCTTTCAAGTTTCAGGGCGTGTACGAGATGACTTACATCCCCTGTGGAGCCGTCTCAAGGAAAAGCTACGTTCTCGAGCGAAATGGCTACGAGGGACCGCTGCAAGTGGAGTTGGCCGATCGGCAAGCGCGACATCTGCAGGGCGTGACAGGCACTACGATCACGGTTCCCGCGGGCGTTTCCGAATTCACCTATCCGATCTCGCTTCCTCCGTGGATGGAGCTGGGTCGGACCAGCCGCGTTGTGTTGATGGCCACCGGCGAGGTTGACGACGGTTCGGGCCGGCGCCACAAGGTGACGTACACAAGCGGCGATCAGAACAATCAGATGGTGAATCTGGTGTCGCCCTCGCCGCTCCGCATTGCGCTCGACCGAGCGACCGCCGCCGCGACCGCTGGAAAAACGACGTCGGTGACGGTGCAAATCCGCCGCGATCGCGCTTTGCAAGCCGATGTCCGGTTGGAGATCGTGCCACCGCCGCAGTTGCGCGGCGTGACCGCGATGGCCGTCACGGTTCCCGCGAATCAGGAAACGGGAGAATTGGTGCTGGCCTTTGGCGACTCGCCCGGCCCTTTCACCTCGCCGCTGTTGCTCCGGGCGACGGCCCAACGCGGCGGCGACCCGCTGGTGGCCGAAGCGTCGCTCGAACTGGTTCCCGTGCCGTGACCGCAGCCTCGCCGTCGCCCCGCCAGACGCTCGACCGCTTGCGGGACGCCCCGTGGTTCTCAGGTTCCCGCCAAACGCATGTGGCCGATTGGGTCGCGAACGGCGATGCCGCTTCATCCTCGGAATCGCCGCGAGTCGTC